>WFWZ01000068.1 GCA_015490875.1 Planctomycetaceae bacterium | reverse complement strand
TCCCAACGATTATAATCGCCCCCCGCCCTCCACGCAGGTGGATACGCTCGCGGCCCTCGGCGGTTCAGTCCCCAATGCGGAGATCCCATGGTCCTCGCCTGGCGAATCGTGGATGATGTCCTCTGCCTCCCAAGGGTCCGCGGGCCCGATCGCCCACCTGAAAACCGATAACCCGGTCGATTCGACGTCTCGTTTCCAAGAGGCTGTTTCGAGCTGCCACCCGCAACCGAGGCGGCCGAAAAGAGGAACCGTACCGGCGAGATTCGTTAGATGCTCAAAAAAAACTGTATCCAGGCAAATAATGGCACTCCCGCGCGCATCGTTAGAGGGTGTACACCGCGACGTGAGGCATGGTAGAGCGAAATTCACAATCGGATGCTTCCGCGGACGCGGTGAACGAGCCGTGGTCGGTCTTTTTTGCGCGTGAGTCGCCGAAGCTGACCCGATTCGTGACGGGTGTGCTGCGGGATGCCGATGCCGCTCGCGATGTGGCTCAGATCGCCTTCGCTCGACTGTTGGAGCATCAGGATGAAGTCGATCCGGCCGCCCGACGAGCCTGGTTGTACCGGGTGGCACTCCGCGAAGCCCTCAACCAGCGTCGCAAAGCGGAGCGAGGCAAACGAGCTCGCGAACGGCTGTTCTGGCTTCGCGCCACGGACGGGGAAGGGACTTCGGTCGGAGATCGAGCCGAGCTAGAGGAAGAAAGGGATCGTGTCCGCCAGGCGCTGGAGAAGCTGCCCGACGCACAGCGAAAGGTAGTCGAGATGCGGATATACGAGGGTCAGACGTTCGCTCAGATCGCCGAGGCGCTGAACATCCCTTTGGGAACCGCACTGACCCGGATGCGAGCGGCCCTGGGGCGGCTCCGCAAGACCTTGGGCGACCACAGTGAAACGAAACCCGACTGACGATAACCTTCTGGTGGCCGACGATCAGCACGAAAACACTACGGCGTGAATTGAGGTGGCGTTATGAGCGGTGAGGATCCACGGGAAGAACTTGCCTGGGAGGCGTTCCTCTATGTCACCGGCGAGTTGGATAGCCGGGCGGCCGAACGATTCGAAGAGGAGTTGAGCCGGGATCTGCGCCGCGTCGACGCGGTTTCCGAAGTCGTACGGCTCCTCGATGACTTGGGCCAACTCTCCGTCTCCTCGCGCCAGCCGACTCGCAGCAGCAAGCCGTTTTCCCAATCGCCCTGGCGCCGGACGGCCGTGCGTTTGGTAGGTGTGGCCGCCACCGCGGCGATCCTCCTGTTGGCCGTCACGGCGTGGCTGCCCCGACCGATTGAGACGCCGCTGGCGAGCACGGCTCCTTCCTGGTCCTCCGCCGATTTGGCACTCGTATGGGCCGAGACGCACGAAGTGTTGGCCGATGCCTTGGCCGACGCTGGGTGGGAAGCGAGTGACACGATGATGGCATCGGCCGACGACTCGTCCGAGGAGGTCGACGCGAGCGAGTTTTGGGACAGTGACGATTCGTGGATCGCCGCAGCCGTCGAATCGATGGCGGAGGGAGAACGCTTTGACCCGAAGGACACGAGTGGGGAGGACGGCTGAATGATCACCGACTCCAGGAAAAATCGACACGGCGCAGGTCCCCAAGCTTGGCCATGGGTGTGTCACTGGCTGGCCTTGGGAGTTTCGGCGGTGGTCATCGGAACTCTCTCCATGGACGACGTAGCGGGGCAGGGGAGAGGAGAGCCAAAGCAGGGGCCTTCCGCTGCGAGTAAGGCGTCGGAAGCACGCTCCTCGAAAGATGGGGCGTCCCCGCGGCGGAGTCGGGCGAGTCGGGGAAGTTCGACCGAAAACGGACAGGCCGGCGAAGAGGCGGCGCTGGCGTTCGTGCGCCGTCACTACCCCCGCTTGATGGACGTCCTGATCTATCTCAAGGAAAACCAACCTCGGCAGTATGCTCGAGCGATCAAAGACCTTCACCGCACGCGTCATCGATTAGAGCAGATCCGCGAGCGTCAACCTCGTCGGTACAAGCTCGAGTTGGAGGCCTGGAAACTCCAGTCCGAGATCCAACTCCTGATGGCCGAACTGGTAATGAGCGATTCACCGGAGGTTCGCCGTCGACTTGAGGAGGCGGTGGCCCGACAGGTCGACCTCCGCTTGAAGCTGCTCAAGGCGGACCAACGTCAAGCCGAAGCCCGGCTCGCGAAAATCCAACAAAGCGTTCGGCGGCTCGAGCAGCATCGCGAAGAGGAAGTTCAACGTCTCACGAGGCAACTCGTTGCCAAGATGGAACGCCTCCGCGGCAAGAAGCGGAAACCGTTGCGCTCGCGCACAAGTACCACGTCGGCAAAACAGTCCAAGCGAGCGCGCCCCGAGGCGTCTCGGTCGAAAAACCCAAGGGGCGGAAAGGCGAGTTCTCAGCAACGATCGAGTTCTCACGCACGATGAATCCCGAACAGCAAAAAAAACTTCGAACAAAGCGTTCGTCTTCCCAGCGACTGAACAAGCCAACAAAACGATGAGCGATCGGTAAGGAACAGTTCGGCGAGGAAACGTCGAGTCACAAAAGAGGAGTGCACAGGTCATGCGAGCAGTGGCATTGTGGAGTGTGATGATCTTGGCGGTGGGGCCCGTGGGAGCGGGAGAGACCGTTGTGCCGCCGGTCAGTCAAAGATTTGCCGATGGGAAGACGGACGAGGTGCCTCATTTTCAAAAGCATGTGGCCCCGTTGTTCGGGCGACTCGGTTGCAACGGCCGTGCCTGCCACGGTTCGTTCCAGGGCCGCGGTGGTTTTCGCCTGACGCTCTTCGGTTACGAACTCGATACCGACTACGAGGCGCTCCTCGACCCAGAGAGCCCTCGGATCGATTTGAAGGACCCGGCCGAGAGTCTGATCCTGGTCAAGCCGACCGACGAGGAAATGCATGAAGGCGGCAAGCGGTACGAAGTCGGGAGCTGGGAATACCATGTGCTCCGCAAGTGGATCGAAGCCGGAGCTCCTCACGAGAAGGGCAAACTCGTTACACTCAAGCAGCTCGTCGTCGAGCCGCCGGAGATCCGGTTTTCGGCACCGGACGAGACGGTGCGTTTGCGAGTTATCGCCGTTTGGGAAGATGGAACCCGGGAGGAAGTGACGCCCTTGTGTCGCTTTCAGTCGAATGACGATCAAATGGCGGACGTGACGGCCGAAGGGATTGTTCGGTGTCGAGGAACCGGAGACACGCACGTCGTCGTCTTCTATGACAAGGCGGTGGTTCCCGTTCCGGTGATGCGGCCTGTCTCGCGATACGTCGGACCGCTCTATCCCGACGTCGAGACACCGACGAAGATCGATGAACTCGTCGTCGCTCGCCTGAAGAAACTCGGCATCATCCCCTCGCCCGTGACGGACGACGTGACGTTTCTGCGACGCGTCAGTTTGGACTTGACCGGAACGCTGCCGTCGCCGGAAGAGATTCGAGCATTTCTCAACGACTCGTCGCCGGACAAACGCGCGGCCAAGATCGAGGAGTTGCTCGAGACGCCTGCCTATGCGGCGTGGTGGACGACGCGGCTGTGCGACTGGACGGGCAACAGCGAAGCTCAGTTGATCAACGTCGTTCCCGGAAAGAGCGCCGCGCAAGATTGGTACGATTGGATCTACCGGCGCGTCGAGCGGAACGTCCCCTATGATGAGATCGTCGAAGGGATCGTGCTGGGAACCAGTCGCGAAGAGGGCGAATCGTACCGGCAATACTGCGAAAAGATGTCGCAGATCTACGGCAGCAAGAGTGGCATGAGCTTCGCCGACCGCTCAACACTGCCTCACTTCTGGGCTCGGCGCAATTTCCGCTCGCCCGACGACCGCGTCGTCGGATTCGCGTATTCGTTTCTCGGAGTCCGCATCCAGTGCGCGCAGTGCCACAAGCATCCGTTCGATCAGTGGAGCAAAGATGACTTCGCTCAGTTCCGAGGCTTTTTCCAGTCGGTCGTCTACAACGCTCGAGGCAGCGACCCGAAGGAATATCGCCGGTTGATCGAGTCTTTGGGACTCGATCCGAACACGCGGGGAGGGGAACTGCGTCGCGAGTTGATCAAGCGGCAACGCAAAGGGGAAGTCGTTCCGTTCCCCGAGGTCTATGTGGCTACCCCCAAGAAAGCCCGCCAGCGAGGGAAAGGCAAACGAGCTCGGCCGGGGCGCAACCGAACGGCCAAACTCTTGGGAGCCGAAGTTGTCGACTTGAGCGAATATCGCGATCCGCGGGTCGTCCTCATGGACTGGCTCCGGCGTCCCGACAATCCCTACTTCGCCAAAGCATTCGTCAATCGAGTGTGGGCGAGTTACTTCGGACGGGGTATCGTCGAGCCGCCTGACGACTTGAACCTTGCGAATCCGCCCAGCAACGGTCCTCTGTTGGACTATCTGGCAAAGGGATTCATCGAACATGGGTACGACATGAAGTGGTTGCACCGTACGATCCTGTTGAGCGACACGTATCAGCGGGACTGGCGGCCCAACGAAACGAACCTCCACGACCAGCGGCACTTCAGCCGAGCCATTCCTCGAAGGCTGGAAGCCGAACAGGTGTTCGACGCCGTGCTCGCCGCCACCGCCAACACGGCGCGCAATCGTTCCATGAAACAAGACCTCCAGGGACGAGCCATCGCCGTCCCAGGGCCTCCGCGCAACGCGCGACGCGACCCCCTCAACTACAGTCTGACCGTGTTCGGACGGTCAACGCGAGAGAGCAACTGTGACTGCGATCGCTCGAGTGACCCCAATCTGCTTCAGGTCGTCTACCTGCAGAACGATACGGCCGTCTTGACGCGCATCCGAAACGGCGGATGGGTCGCCGAAGTGGCTGGCCGCCCCGCACCCTCGCAGGCCAATGCGAAAGCGAAGGCGAAGGCCATGCAAGCCGCCAAACGGCGAGCTCAGAATTTGCAAAAGCGGCTTACACAAGTGCAAAAGCAACTCCGCGCGGCACGCCGCAGTCCCGCCAAACGCAAGCAGGCAGCGCGCCTGCAGCGACAAGTGACGGAGATTCGCAAGGCGCTTGCGAAAGTCGAAAAGCAAATTCGTCCCAAACAGTCGAAGACTGCAGCCAAGTCCGGCCTGAAGTGGAGTCTGTCTCGAGCCATCGAAGACGCCTACTTGCGCACACTCAGCCGTCCGCCGTCGCGCGAGGAGGCGGCGATCGCCACCGAGTTCATCGGGGAATCGAAGACGCCGGCCGAAGGCATCGAAGGCTTGCTGTGGGCGCTGATCAATACGAAAGAGTTCATCGTCAACCATTGAGGCCGGCGAGCCGGCTAGGGGACCGAATAAGGATTCACGTTCTTGAGAGGAGGAAGCAATGCGTGGTTATCGAACTTGTGACGGCGTGCGGCGCCGAGATTTCCTGAAAGTGGGCGTTGTCGGCTCACTGGGACTCGCCCTTCCCGACTATCTGCGCCTGACCGAAGCGGCCGAGTCGGGCGGTTCAGGAAACCGGAAGCGAGCCACCTCGGCGATCTTCATTGAACTCGCCGGCGGCCCTTCGCACCTCGATACGTTCGACCTCAAGCCGAACGCGCCGGCCGAGTTCCGAGGTTCCTTCAAGCCGATCAAGACGAACGTTCCGGGGGTCGAAATCTGCGAACATCTCTCGAAGCTGGCGCAGGTCGCGGACAAGTTTTGCATCTTGCGAGGCGTCTCCCATACGTTGGCCGCTCATCAGTTCGGCCGCGAATACGTCCTGACGGGAAACCGTCCGCTCCCTTCGCTGGAGTACCCGGGGCTGGGATCAGTACTGATCAAGGAACGCCCAGGAACTCGCGATATGCCCGGATTCGTAGCCGTGCCGTCGACATCGCAACGCCCGGGTTTCCTAGGCGTGCGCTACGCGCCCTTTTCCACGGGGGCCACACCGCGAGCTAACGCTCCGTTCAACGTACGTGGCATCACGCTGGCCGGTGGCCTGACCGTGGCCGAAATCGAACGGCGCAAGAAACTGCGCACCATGCTCGACCGGGCTTTCCAAGGCTACGAGGAAGAAGACCAACTCCTGGAAGGTCTTGATAGCTTCTCCGAGCGGGCTCATGCCATCATCACGTCGCGCAAAGCGCGGGAAGCTTTCGACATCAGCAAAGAGAATCCTGCCTTTGCGAAACGGTTTGGAACGACCGGTTTCGGCCTGAGTTGCTTATTGGCGTGCCGACTGATCGAAGCGGGAACGCGATGCGTTACGGTCTCGTCCAATGGATGGGATACGCACCAGGGGAACTTCAAGAAACTGAAGGAGTCGTTGCTGCCCACATTCGATGAAGGTTTCTCCGCGCTTCTGTGGGGCTTGGAAGCTCGAGGGCTCCTCGAGTCAACGGCCGTCTTCGTCACGGGCGAATTTGGACGGACACCCAAGATCAACAAACGAAGCCCCGATGGCGGGCGCGACCACTACCCGCGGTGCATGTTCATGTTGCTTGCCGGAGGAGCCGTGCGCGGCGGGCAGGTAGTCGGCGAAAGCGACGACAAGGCGACTCAACCCAAACATGAAGGATTCTCTCCCGACGACGTCGCCGCCACCTTTTATCACAATCTGGGCATCGACCATACCAAGGAATACCACACCGAGACCGGACGGCCCATCATGATCGTTCGCAATGGTGAGGTGATTCGCCAGGTTTTCGGATAATGCCGGCGTGAGAGTCGGGCCGGTCACGTGTTGTCGAGCGAAGAGACGAGGGGCGTCCTGTACCATGGAACGAGGAGAATGAACTATGTCGAAGCAACCCTGGATTCGTATCGTCAGCGCCCTGCTGGTGGCGCTGCTGTTCGTGACGGCAGTTCAGGCACAGGTGCCTAAGAAGAAACGCCAGAAGGGCAAGCAGTCGCGAAACGCGATGCGTTTTGTCGAACGCCTCAAGAACGTCGGCCTCACCGAAGAGCAACAACAGAAAGTCAAATCGCTCGTCGCCAAGTACAGTGACGAGATCAAGAAACTTCAGGCCACCGCGGCACTCAGCAAGGAACAAAGACAGGCACGAGCCAAGGCGCAGCGCGAAGCCAATGAGAAAGGACTCAAAGGCAAAGAACGACGAGAGTACGTGGCCAAAGCGGCATCTCTTTCTGGAACCCAAAAGGAGGCGATGGCCAAACTGACGAAACTCCAGGCGCAGATGCGCAAGGAAGTCCTGGAGATCCTGACGCCCGAACAGAAACAAAAGCTGCGTCAGGGGGGACGCAAGAAGAAGGCGCGGGGGTAGCAGCGGCGAGGAAAAGCCTCTCGCAGAGAAGCCTCGCGCAGAGAAGCCTCGCGCAAAGCCGCAAAGATCGCAAAGAGGTGGTCTCTCGCCGAGTCGCGGAGATCGCAGAGAGGTTTCATAAAGATTATTTGGGCAGGGGAGGGTGGCACGAACGTCCTCCCTTCCTGCTCTTTTTTCTTCTTGGCGTGCCTGGCGTCTTTGCGCGAGACCACCCAACGTCTCCGGGAGGAACACGTGCCTCGCGCAAAGCCGCAAAGATCGCAAAGAGGTGGTCTCTCGCCGAGGCACGGAGATCGCAGAGAGGTTTCATAAAGACTTTTGGGAAGGGCGCGTGGCTCAAGCAGCCCACCCGTCCACTTGGTCCACTACGTTTACTGTGTCCACTTCGTCCCCTGTCCACCCC
>WFWZ01000067.1 GCA_015490875.1 Planctomycetaceae bacterium | reverse complement strand
CGAAGAACGACATGACCGCCAGCGCGGTCACGGCAAAGCCGAAGCCCATAGCGCTTTGCACAAAGCCCGCGGCGAAAACAGCAATCGCCACCAGCGCCAGCCAACCCAACTGATCCACCATTACGCCATCGTCTCTGTTCGGGCGGCTGTCAAACGTCCAGATTCTGCACTTCCAGCGCGTGTTTCTCGATGAACTCGCGACGCGGTTCCACTTTCTCTCCCATCAGCACGCGGAACATCTCATCCGCAGCTCCCGCATCCGCCATGCTGACCTGAATCAGGGTGCGCTGAGCGGGGTCGAGTGTCGTTTCGCGAAGTTCCTCTGCGTTCATCTCGCCCAGCCCTTTGAAGCGAACCACTTGCAGACCTCGCTGTCCCAGCTCCCGCACCGCCACCAGCAATCCTCGCAGATCCTGGATCCCGATCTCGCTCTCCCCGCGCCGCAACAGATACCTCGGTGTCTCGATGCCTGTCCGCTCAGCCGGAATCAACGCGTGGATGTCAAAGCCGAACTCCTTCAGGTCCTTCAATCCTGCGTTGATCGTACGCACCTCGTGCAGTTCGATGATGTGCACCGTCTGAGCGTCGCCCCCCTCGGTCGTTTCTCCGTTAGTTTTTTCTTTCTCGTGCGTCTCCACCGCCAACTCGTGCCCAGCCCGATGCTCGGCCTGTTCCATGAACGCATCGAGATCCCGGCGGGACGAGAACCAATGCTCTTCACGACCCACGACAACGTGAAATACAGGGAGTTTGCCAGTCTCGGGGTCCATGCGCTGGGCATGCGTCTTGAGTTGAATCCCGCGCCGCTCCAGCGCCACCAGAGCTTCTTCCATGGCCGAGAGAGTCCGACACAGTTTCGCTAGCTCTTCGCCTCGAATCTCCCGTCCTTCTTCGGGAATGAAGACGACATCGCTCAGTCCACGCTCAAGCAACTTCTGCTTCATTTCCTCGTCCGACTGGACATAGTAGGTCTTCTTCTTATCGCGAACACGATAAAGCGGCGGTTGAGCCAGATAGACGTGCCCGCCGGCGACGAGTTGATACATCTGGCGATAGAAAAAGCAGAGCAGGAGTGTGCGGATGTGCGAGCCGTCGACATCGGCGTCCGTCATGATGATGATCCGGTTGTATCGCCGCTTGTTGATATCCTGCTCGGCTCCGATACCGCTACCGATCGCCTGAATCATGCTTTGAACTTCTTCATTCGCCAGCACCTTGTCCTCGCGAGCCTTGTAAGCATTGATAATTTTGCCTCGCAGCGGCAAAATCGCCTGGAACTCACGCAGGCGTCCCCCCTCGGCACTTCCTCCCGCCGAATCGCCCTCGACCAGATACAACTCGCACTTTTCCATTTCGCGGCTGATGCAGTCCCGCAGTTTGCCCGGCAATCCGCCGCCCGCCATCGCTCCTTTGCGTTTGCGCAGCAGATCCTTGGCCTTGCGAGCCGCTTCGCGGGCCTCGGCTGCCAGTACACCTTTTTTCACGATCAGTTTCGCCGACTTGGGGTTTTCTTCGAGATAGCGCGAGAGGTTTTCCGAGACGGCCGAGCTGATAATGCCCTCGACTTCGGCATTCCCCAAACGTGTCTTCGTCTGTCCGCCGAACTGCGGCTCGGGCACCCGGACCGAAATCACCACGGTCAGCCCTTCACGAAAATCGTCGCCGCTGGGCGTGATGTCCTTGAAGATGTTTTCCTTGCGGCCGTAGGCATTGAGCGTCCGTGTGAGTGCCGACCGGAATCCGGAAACGTGTGTCCCTCCTTCGATCGTCGCGATGTTGTTGACGTACGAGTGCAAATTCTCGGTGTAATCGGCCGAGTACTGCATTGCGATTTCGTAGTCGACACCCTGGTCCGATCCCGAAAAATAGATCACATCGCGGTGCAACGTATCGCTGGCCCGGTTGAGATACTCGACGAATTCGACGATGCCGCGCTCGTAGCAAAACTCATCGCCCTCGTCGACACGCTCGTCATAGAACTTGATCGTCACGCCTTTGTTGAGAAACGCGAGTTCTTGCAGGCGTTTGTAGATCGTGTCGAAATCGAACTTCGTCGTCGGGAAGATCGTCGCGTCCGGTTTGAAGGTCGTCCGCGTTCCCGTCTTCTTCGTTGTGCCGACTTTACGCACGGGTCCGAGTGGCACTCCCCGTTCGTATTCCTGCTGGTAGATGTACCCGTCGCGGCACACCTGCACTTCGCACCACTGGGAGAGGAAATTCACGACCGTGACGCCGACGCCGTGCAGGCCGCCGGACGTCTGGTAAGCGCCCTTCTTGAATTTGCCTCCGAACTTGAGGACCGTCATGACGCCCTCGAGCGTCGAGACCTCTCGGCCCAGCTCCGCACTCAGATCCTCATGAGGCTCGACGGGAATCCCGCGCCCGTCATCCTCCACGGTCACCGAGCCATCGGTGTGGATCGTGACCGAAATGTGCGTCGCGAATCCGGCCATTGCCTCGTCGATCGAATTGTCGACGACTTCGTAGATGAGGTGGTGGAGACCTCGAGGCGTGACGTCGCCGATGTACATGGCAGGACGTCGGCGCACGTGCTCCAAGTCGGACAGATGCTGCAAGTCCTCGGAACTGTAATCGCTGTTGCCGGTCGGAGCGCCCACCGGTTGATCCGGTTCGCGATCGTCGTGAGTCGGTGGTTGTTGTTCGTTCATTGGTCTCAAACGATCTGATTATCTGCTGAAAGTTGGATTCTTAGTTCCCTCGTTTCCGTCAGTCGTCGCCGACGGGTCCGACGCGGACGCGCAAGCGCCGAAACGGATGGTCGGGCAAGCGCTTCCGGAGCTCGCTCACCAGCTCGTCATGCCGGAAGGCGATCTCCTGACAGACGGCCGCATCGGCTGCAATGACGACGAGTGCTCCCCGTTCGATCTTCGTCGGAATGGATTCTGCTGCCAGTTCCGGGCCCACCGTCTCGAGCCACACCTGGCGCAAGTGCCGCCTTTCGTTTTCGGCCAACCACTCCCGCCGGCTCAGCATGTTGCCGATGGCCAAATGAATCGGCCGACCCTGAGTCGGCGGCCGATACCGCTTCTTGACGGACTCTTGCAACCACTTGGCCTCCTGCTGCGGACTCGGCTTATGTCTCATTGTCGCTGCTCCGAGCCATCGGCATCACGACGTAGTCATATCCGTCGTCCGTCCGGAAGAGAACTGCGTGGTCGCTTCCTTGAGCCTGCAGGCTGAACTGCTTTTCCGGATCGAGGACGCGGAGGTAGTCGAGCACGTAGCGGTGGTCGAGGCAGAACGTCAGCT
>WFWZ01000066.1 GCA_015490875.1 Planctomycetaceae bacterium | reverse complement strand
GTTTCCGAAGTGGGCACTCTTGCTCGAACGCCGCGCTTGGGGGAGGTTCTACGGCACTCCCATTCGCTTCGAGATCGACGGCAAGTCGGTGGCAGACCAGCCAGCGGTGATCTGGGAACTCTTTCAGCGGCACCATCCAGCGGTGCAGGAGAGGTGGCGGCGCTTGCGGCGGCTGGAAAAACGCGTGGTTGGTCAGATCAACCATGAGATGGAGCAATCCCGGTTGGCGCTCCGCCGAATCGAACTGCGTCATGGCAAGGGATCGACCCAATGGGCGCAAGCATCGAGGCAGTATGAGGCTCGCAAGGCCGAACTCGAAAAACAGTTTGCTCAGGTGCAAGCACGAATCGAACAGTTGCGCCAGGAGAATGCTCGGTATCAACTCGAGCTGAAAATGGCGGATGGCCGAACGGCGAAAGTGGCGCTGGGGGACATTGTGCGAGCTTACCTCCCGAACCAGCTCACGACGTGGGGGCGTCTGGCCATCTACGGCGCTCGGTGGTGGGAGTTTCTCAGCGGCGAACCTCGAGAAGCCAATTCGGAGGGCGGGATCTTTCCGGCAATCTGGGGCACGGTCGTGATGACGCTCCTGATGTCGGTCGCCGTGATTCCTTTCGGGGTTCTGGCGGCGCTTTATCTTCGCGAATATGCGAAGGAGGGTTGGGTTGTCAGCATCGTGCGCATCTCGGTGAACAACCTGGCCGGCGTCCCCAGCATTGTCTTCGGCGTTTTTGGACTAGGGTTTTTCTGCTATCTGGTCGGGGCATCGATCGATCAGTTGTTTTTCCCCGAGCGGCTTCCCAGTCCCACATTCGGCACAGGAGGCCTTCTTTGGGCCTCGTTGACCTTGGCCCTATTGACGGTGCCGGTCGTCATCGTGTCGACCGAAGAAGCTCTGGCGGCGGTGCCGCGGTCGATGCGGGAAGGGTCGCTTGCGTGCGGCGCGACCAAGTGGCAGACGATCCGGCGCATCGTGTTGCCTCGAGCGCTTCCTGGCATCATGACCGGCGTGATTCTTTCGATGGCCCGTGGCGCCGGCGAAGTGGCTCCCTTGATGCTCGTGGGTGCCGTCAAGTTGGCTCCCGAACTTCCCGTCGATACGACCTTTCCCTTCGTCCATTTTCAGCGAAGCTTCATGCATTTGGGCTTTCACATCTACGATCTCGGCTTCCAAAGCCCCAACAGCGAGGCGGCCAAGCCGATGGTCTACACGACGACCCTGCTGCTGATTACACTCATTGCCATTATGAATGTGTTGGCGATTGCATTGCGATCTCGGCTGAGAAAGCGATTCGAAGGAAATCGCCTGTAGTTGTTCGAGGACCATGAAGACACCCACCATAAGGCAGATGCACGTGATGTCACCTCCCGCACCGACGGCACCGCGGCGAGACGATGCGACCGAGTCGGCGACTCGGCCAATCACCGTCAATGAACCTGGCGACATGCCGGAGAAATCGGCCGATCGGATGAAGCAGATCGAGGCGGGAAAGTCGGTGGCTGCCGAGATCTACCCGAACGTGCAGGCTGAAGAGGCGGTACTGACGTTTGAGGAATTCAGCCTTTGGTATGGAGAGAAGCAGACGCTTTTCGATATCACGATTCCGATCCCTGAAGGGAAAGTGACGGCTTTGATCGGACCCTCGGGGTGCGGGAAGTCGACATTGCTTCGGTCGGTCAACCGGATGAACGATCTTGTCGATGGTGTGCGTGTTCGAGGAGCCATTCGGGTGCGCGGCGACAATGTGTTTGCTCCCGATGTCGACGTGATCGACCTGCGCAAGCGGATGGGGATGGTGTTTCAAAAGCCGAACCCCTTCCCGATGAGTATTTTCGAGAACGTCGTCTATCCGTTGCGCATCGACGGCATTCGAGACAAGTCGCTGTTGGGGCAGGTTTGCGAGGAGAGTCTTCGAGCGGCCGCATTGTGGGAGGAAGTCAAGGACCGACTTCATGAGAGTGGCTTGAGTCTTTCCGGTGGCCAGCAACAGCGTCTGTGCATCGCTCGTGCCATCGCTTCCTCTCCCGAAGTCTTACTCCTTGATGAACCCTGTTCGGCACTCGACCCGATCGCCACAGGCAAGATCGAAGATTTGTTGGACGAACTCCGAGGCACCTATACCGTGCTGATGGTGACGCATAACATGCAGCAGGCCGCGCGAATCAGCGACTATACGGCGTTGATGTACTTGGGGCATATTCTCGAATACGGCGACACGAAGACGCTCTTTACGACTCCCCGGCTGCCCGAGACCGAAGCGTACGTGACCGGGCGGTTCGGATAACGCACGAGGCAACGATGGCAGTTCATTTCCAGCGCGAAGTCGATCGGCTGAAACAGCGGCTGCTGAGCCTCGGAGGCATCGTCGAAACACAGCTCCATTCAGCCGTGGAGGCGTTGCATGAGCGGCGTCGCGAGCAGGCGATGATGGTCATCGATGGCGATGCGGAGGTGGACCGTGCGGAGGTCGACATCGAGGAGGAATGCCTCAAGATCCTCGCTTTGCACCAACCGGTTGCCGGCGATCTGCGATTCATCGTCGCCGTCATGAAGATCAACAACGATTTGGAGCGGATCGGCGACCTCTCCGTCAATGTGGCTCGCAAGGCCGCCGCTTTGGCCGAGCGTCCTGACTTCGCGTTCCCGTTCGACTTGAAGGCCATGTCGCGCCGCAGCGAGGAGATGGTGCGGATGGCACTCGATGCGCTTGTGCACCTCGACAGCCAGCAGGCCCGCCGTGTCTGCCGTATGGACGACGAAGTCAATAACTACAAGCGGCAAGCTCGGCGCCAGGCGGTGGCGTATTTGCAGAAACATCCCGAGATGGCCGATCCCATTTTGAGGCTCTTGGGAGCTTGTCGGAACCTCGAGCGCGTCGCCGATATGGCGACGAATATCGCTGAAGACGTCGTCTATCTCGTCGAAGGCCAGATTCTACGGCATCAGCCATGGGACAGTGAGGCGGAAGAAGCGTCTCCCGCAGAGTGAAGCCGGCTATGCCACTTCCAATAGGCGCGCCCGCCGAAGCGGAAGAGGTTTGGCGGAAACATGGAAGAGGTCGCGCGCTAAGAATGAGGGGTGCGCGCAAAGGCGCGAAGACGCAAAGAAGGAAAGAGAAAGCAGCGTTTCATCGTGGTGAGGGTGAAGCAAGAATCGACAGACGGGTCCTTCCGCGTGAGAAACGATGGTATAATCGGGCTATCCCGCTGCCGGAGGCGGTAACGAGTGCCTAGCACCTCTCGGAGAGTGCTGAGGACGGCGACTAGGCGCCCAAGGCGAAGGCCAGGTGGTGGGAAGAAACCCCGAGTGTTGCCAACCAACTTTTCCCCATTTTCGAGCCTTAGTGTCTTGCCGAACGGTGCGACCTAGCATATCCACATGGACAAGACAATCGGAGAATTGACATGGACAAACAGCAACAGTCTCCCATCGACATTCAGTCCCCGATCGTAACCACATACGTGAACCCGTTGCAGATTCGATGGTCGCAGAATCCGAAGTGCTCTCTGAAGACACAAGGGGGCAAAGTCGAAGTCGTTTTTAGCGGAGATGTAAAGGAGAAGGTATCATTCGATGGTAGAAGCTTTTACCTCTGGCAGTTCCACTTTCACCACAAGAGCGAACACTGGATCTCGGGCAAGCAATTTCCGCTTGAGCTTCATATCGTTCATCAGAACTGTGATCCAAGTGATGGCGGACTCGCTGTGCTCGGAGTGATGATCAAGGCCGACAATTCAGCGAATAGAATTCCTGCTTTGGTCGAGGCGATCGAGATGACGTGCAAGCACGATAGTTGTGAGAAGTTGGAAATCGAGACGAATCCGAACGAGTGGCTTCCACCAGAACCCGAACTCTATTACAGATATGAGGGCTCTCTTACCACGCCTAACTTCGATGAAACTGTGAGCTGGGTCGTATTTAAGGAGCCGCTTGGTCTTCCACGGAAGGAGATCAACAGGCTGATTCGTTTCGCAGCGAAGCCAGCTCGTCTGCCACAACCGCTCCATCGACGTTTCGTTTTGGCGAATTTCTCGTAGGCAATTCCGTCTTATGATGAATGGCTGCTGCGACTTCACTTTCTGGAACATGCTGCGCCGTTCTAGCGCGAGATGATTTCTTGAGAAGCCTTTCCGACTCAGCGTGGTGGTGAAAGTAGCAATCATTGCATTCAAGGAGTGGTATTTCCCGAGTTGGGGTCGTCGGGAATGCCTTCAATGGGGAAGGGCACTCAATGCCATACTTGTTGCAGCTCGTCATCAGACTCGCAGAAGGAGCGGCGCGTCTGCCCTCGCAGCAGCGGGCTCGGTGGATTGCCGCCACCCAGCATTTCCAAATGCCTTGCGGCGGGTTTCGGGGGCGGTCGCCCGAGCCCGATTTGTACTACACCGCCTTCGCGGTCCGCACGCTCTCTCTGCTGGATGGCTGGACCGATTCGACTGCCTCGGCAGTCCATCACTATCTGACCAGCCAGCTCGACCAGCAACTTGGCATGATCGACCTGATGTCGCTCGTCTTCGCCGCCTACACGCTCGAGGCAGCCACCGGGCACCAGGTCTTCGCCCAGGCCGACAGCGGTTGGGTCGATCGCCTCTTGGCTGAGTGGGAGCGGCACCGAGGCGACGATGGCGGCTACGGGAGGACCATGCGGGGCGCCGCTTCGAGCACCTACCAGACGTTCCTCATTTTGCTGGGATATCAACTGCTCGACCGACCGATCCCTCGTCCTGACGAGATCGTGCGGTTCTTGCGTTCGCAGCGAGCGGACGGCGGAGGCTTTCTCGAAATCCGAGCCGCCAAGCGGGCGGGGGCCAACCCGACGGCTGCCGCCATTGGTGCTTTGGAAATCCTCGACGCGCTGGACGACCATACTCGTACCGAGACCGTTTCATTCCTGCTGGAGTTGGCCGATGACGAGGGTGGCTTTCGAGCCAACACGCGAATCCCGCTGGCCGATCTCTTGAGCACCTTCACGGCCGCTTGGACACTCGATCGGCTGGAAGCCGCCGGCGAGGTCGACTGGGAGCGATTGGAGCGTTATGTCCGTTCCCTAGAGGTGACCCACGGCTTTCTTGGAGCGACACTCGATCGGGAGCCCGATGTGGAATACACCTTTTACGGTGTAGCCGCACTGGCCTTGCGGGCATTGCTCGCCGACTAGGCTGCCCCCTATCATCGACCGAAGAGGAGGGCAGGGAACCGCGAGCTGACCTGGAAGGGGAGGACGTCGGCCGTGACGACGCAGCTTGAAGTGGCGCATTTGCGCAAGGAGTTTCCGACTCGAGCGGGTACGCTCACGATTCTCGAGGATGTCAACCTAACGGCGTCTTCGGGGGAGAGTGTCGCCGTCTTGGGGCCGAGTGGCTCGGGTAAGAGCACCCTGCTGCACATCATGGGGACGCTCGACCGACCCACTTCCGGAACCGTTCGCCTCGGCGATGTGACTCCTTTGGAATTGTCGGAAAAAGAAACCGCGCAGTTTCGCAACCGCTCGATCGGCTTCGTCTTCCAAGAGCACTACCTTCTACCTGAACTGTCAGTGCTCGAAAACGTCCTCATTCCCGTCCTGGCAAGCGGGCCGGTGGACGAGTCCGATCGCGATCGAGCACTCGAGCTGATCGAGCAGGTGGGCCTTGTCGAGCGAGCCGATCATCGACCCGGTGAATTGTCGGGAGGCGAACGGGGACGGGTGGCCATTGCGCGAGCACTCATTCGCCAGCCACAGCTATTGCTGGCCGACGAGCCGACCGGCAACCTCGATCCCCGTACGGCGGCGACCGTCATGGAGTTGCTGCTTGATTTGCAGTCGCGGTTCCAGACGATCCTGGTCGTGGTCACTCATAGTTTGGCGATTGCGAAGCTTCTGCAACGCCGGTACGAACTCATCGATGGCCGTCTGGTGGAGTCTTCGGACGCCGGTGGAAACGGAGGCACGAGCAGCCCATGAATCTGTGGAGCGTCGTCCTTCGAAGTCTGCAGTATCACCTGCGATCGCATTTGGTGGTCGCCGCCGGCGTAGCAGTCGCCACGGCCGTCTTGACCGGGGCACTTTTGGTAGGAGACACCGTCCGTCACAGCCTGACGGCACTGACACAAGAGCGTCTGGGAAAGATCGACAGAGTGCTCCTGTCGGAGTACTTCTTTCGCGATTCACGCGTCGAACGTTTGCGACAGGCGTTTCCGAACGCGCAGGACGGCGTGGTTCCGGCCGTCTTGGTTCCTCAAGCATCGATTTCCGTTTCGGGCAAGCGACGCCGCACCGGACGTGTCACGGTCATAGGTTGCGACGCCGCGTTCTGGCGTCTGCGTGCCGAGGGGACGCCGGCACCTCGACGGCTGCCGGACATCGATGAAATCGTGTTAAACCGAGAGTTGGCAGATGCACTCGCCGTGTCGGTCGGTGATCGAGTAACACTGCGATTGCCGGGCACCGAAACGATTCCCTCCGATTTGCCCTTCGGTGAGAAAGAAGACCTTGTCACGAGTCTCCCCGAGTTGGAAGTGATCGAAATCTTGCCCGACCGGGGATTGGCGAGGTTCGAGGTCTTTCCGAGCCAGCGTCCGCCTCGGAACGCGTTCGTCTCAGCTGAGGCGATTCGGGAAGTGCTCGAGCAGGAGGACCGTTGGAACGCGCTCTTTTTGGCTCAGTCGGTGCAATCTTCCGCTGACGATGATGTGTCACTACTAAGAGTGATGCGGTGGGAGCTGGACGACGTGGGCGTGGAAGTTCGCCGAGTGCGTCTTGATGACCCCGCGAAGAGCGGTCCCGGTGGCGAAGCGGTGTACGACTACCACGCGCTCTGGTCGGATCGTTTGTTTGTTCCAGAGGAGATCGACCGTGCGGTGCAGCGGGTCTTTGACGGCCAGGCCCAGCCTGTCCTCACCTATCTGGCGAACTCGATCGAGAAGCAAGACGCGTCTTCCAATCAAGGGAGGCCGGTCCCGTATTCGCTGGTGACCGCCGTGGAAGTGGGACGTGCGTTTCCCCTTCGCGATCTAAAGGAGCGAGAGATTGAGCCAATCGCAGACAACGAGATCATCTTGACGTCATGGCTAGCCGAGGAGTTGCAGGCGAGAAAGGGGGATCGGATTCGGATGACTTATTTCGATCCCGAATCGCCGTCGGGGAAACTCGAGGAACGCGACGCCGTCTTCGTCGTGGCGGCCGTTACACCGCTAGCGGCGCCGGCTCAGCCTTACTTTCCCGATCGGAAGCTTGTATTTCGCGATCGTCCCACACTTGCCAATGATCCGTTCCTAACGCCGCCGGTGCGAGGATTCACCGATCAGGATTCGATCAACGAATGGGACGTCCCGTTTCCCGTCGACTATGACCGGGTTACGCCCAAGGACGAAGCATACTGGAAGGAGTACGCGACGACGCCAAAAGCGTTTATCTCCCTGAGGCGAGGTCGCTCGTTGTGGGCCAGTCGTTTGGGGAAGACGACGAGTTGGCGTATTGAATCTCAGTCAGCGACCACGCCCGAGGCGGTGGCTCGAGTTCTCGAGAAAGAAATCGACTGGCAAGCGGTCGGTGTCGTGATCCATCCGCTGCGACAGCGGCAGATGGGGGCTTCCAAGGGGACGACGCCCTTTGGTGTCCTATTCTTGTCACTCAGTATGTTCGTGATCGTGGCTGCGTTGATGTTAGTTGCCCTCTTGTTTCGATTGGCCATGCTGCAACGCTCGAGGCAGATGGGAATTTGCATGGCCGTCGGTTTTCGACGGCGTCGTCTGCTCCAGTGGTTCTTGCGAGAGGAACTGTTCGTGGCAATCGACGGTGGCGTGGTGGGTGTGCTGGCCGGAATCGCCTACGCGCGGCTCATGGTGTGGCTCTTGACGACGGTCTGGGTGGGAGCCATTACGGTGCCCTTTTTGCGTTTTCACGCGAGTGGGATGAGTCTCACCGCGGGGCTCGTGGCCGGTGTCCTCGTCTGCGGTCTGACGTTACTGGGAACGGTGCGAGGCGCATTGAAGCTGCCGCCGTTGGAACTCCTTCGAGGGCGGCTCGAGTGGGCCGGTGGCCGGCCGGTTCGGCGCTGGCTGTGGTGGAGTCTCATCGGCGGAAGCGGTTTGGGTGCCGTTGCGCTGGCGATGGTGGCGGCGCAGTCGGGAGGCATGATCCAGGCCGGATCCTTTGTGGGAGCCGGTTTCCTCTTGCTCACGGCAGCGCTAGGATCGCTGTGGTTGTGGCTGCATGGGCGTCCTTTTCGAGTCGATCCGCTGTTGGGCGAGTCGCCTCTTTGGCGATGGGCCGTCCGCAGTCTCACGCGGCACCCACGACGCAGCATGCTGACCGTCGGGTTGATGGGGGCCTCGAGTTTCCTCATCGTGGCGCTCGGAGCCTTCCAGATGCAGCCAACCGAGCAGGGAACCGGGGGATTCGAGTGGATCGGAGAAAGTGCTGTTCCCATCTATGCCGATTGGCGAGCCGAAATCGAGCCGCTCTTTGTGAGGCGAGTTGGCTTTCCCGGGCCGCAAGTCTATTCGTTTCGAT
>WFWZ01000065.1 GCA_015490875.1 Planctomycetaceae bacterium | reverse complement strand
GTGTGCCTCGGCGACATGAGTGGAGAGGATCGGGTGGTCATCGCGTCCGAGGGCGAAATCGACCCAGAACTTGCTCCACGGAACAAGTTCGGGACGGATCTCCGCCAGACGCCGATGGTAATAATGCGACTCCACCCACGCTCGCGTCTTTTCCACGGGCTGGTAGCGATACAACTGCCGACCCGCTCGCCGGCGGGCTCGAGCGTCCGCATCGAAATAGCCGTTCGCTGCTTTCCCTTGCCGCTTGAGGTACTGCCTCGCCTCGGGTGGACTTCCGGGGCGTGGCGCCGCCGACTTTTTCCGTGCCTTTTCTTCGTGCCGGCGTAAGGAGTCGCGACCGGCTCCCTTGTCCTTCTTCGCGTTTTCGCCGCTCTTTCCATCAGCAGGTTCGGCCCGGATAACCGGTTCGATGCTCGTGACGAAGGGCCTGCCGCCTGCGCCCCAAAACGAGACAGTCTTGGCCGTGCCGCCATAGAGCGCCATTTCGAACCATGTCCGGCCCGATTCCCGCTCGCTCACTTGCAACATCGGGTCAACGTCGAGCCGAATGAACTCGGTGCGTCCGGTGCGTCGCGCCACCAAGGCACGCTCGAATGCGTTCAGTCGCTCGAGCGAATAGATCCCCATTGGCTGCTTGAGCGGCTTTTGCAGAAGCCACTGGTCGACCAGCCGCTGCGGAGCCTTGTTGACCAGATGCGGCCGGACGACGCGGTCGAAGAACGCACGGTCTTTGAAGTAGAGAAAGACATTCAGTTCGTGACACGCGAAACGGTTGTAGAGGTCCTCTTTCTGGGCATCCTCCAGCGCATGCCAGCGAGTTAGGAACTCGAACTTCCGGAGAATGTCTTGTTCCGACGAGTTCGACTCGAGAAACGCAAGATAGAGGCTCATGAGTTTCGAGATGTCGTCATAGATCTTGACTCGAGCCGAACGGTAATCGGCAATCGTGAGCTTCTCTCCCTTCGGAACCGCCAGCACTTTCTTCGACTGGATGAAATGCCGATCGACATCCAGCGACTTGGCGAGGCGCAGGTCGACTTGCGGAGCGTCGGCTTTCGGCAGGCTTACCTCCCGGAGGACGGTGTCGTTGGGGTCGAGCGCAATCCACGTCAGATGCGGATGATGTCGCAGTTCCTTGCGGTCGATCTCGACCCACCCGTCGTCATTCGGCTTGAGGTTCAACCAGACGCGTCCTGGCTCGAGCAAAAAGTCGAGGTTGGCGATGTACGGAAGGAACGTCTCTCCATAACCAATTGGGCCCTCCACGCCACCCTTGCCCAACGACAGAGTCAAATCCAGATTCTCCAGCTTTTCGCCTTCACTGAGTTTTCGTTCGAGCTGGTCGGTCGTTCGAGGCGACCAGGGGTCGAGCAGCAAAGACGGGCGAGCCAACATGTTGCCAGGGAACTTGCGAGCGTGCCGCCGTTGCAGAATGTAGCGGTATTCGTCACCGATCCTCCGTTCGGGCAGATAGAGGCTGGGAAGCCGCGACCGAGGCTGTTCCCGTCCTCCCGGAGTTCCTTGGTTCATCCCCGAGAACAGCGACCAATGGGGAACGAACTGATCGGCGAGCACATGAACGCGAGTGAACGGCGAGGCGTGGACTAGCCTTGCTCGGACGACCTGATCGGTCACTTGTAGCTCGGCGATTTGGAGCGGTTTGTCTCGTCGAAGCTCCAGGATACGGGTTGGGCCCACTACGTGACCTTCGACGATGTTCCCTTTGGTAATGTGGATGTCCGTTTCCCAGTTCGTCTGACGGCGGATAAGTTTATAATCGCCCGGATCGAGGCCTTGGATCGTGATCATCGCGTCGGCCATTGCGAGTTTGTCGAACAGGTCGGCTACGATCGTTTCGCCTCGTAGGGCAAAGAGCGACCATTCGGCTCGGTCGAGCCGAGTCTGCGAGGAGGTAACGGGGATTTCGATCGTTTCACCGGCGCGAGCATGGATCGTTGTCTCACGGGAGTGATTCTCTCGCTCCAGCCACCACGAATACGTGGAATACTCATCGTCGTCTTCTGTGGAAGGCGTGGCAGATTCCAATTGGGCCTCAAGTCTCACGATCGCTTGCAGGGGGCCCAGGTGGATGGTTCCGTCTTGATCCGTCTGAAGCGTGACGCGAACTGGCTTCTGGAAGTCGCGGTGATGGAGGCTCAAGCGAACGACCGTCCCAGGCAGAGGTTCACCGTTGCGCCCCAGAGCTCGCAATTCGTACTGACCACCTTGAAAGGCCAACAGGAGCTGAGCAACTTCCAGAGATTCGTCGATCGCGTTGAACTCCACACGGTCGTAGCTCTGCACGTCGGCATCTTTGCCCGTCGTGATTTGGCGAACCTTGGCAGTCAAAGAAAAGTGAATCGCCTGCGTGCGAGGTGGAACTCGAAACTGATAAATCGACTCGCGGTCTTCGTAAAGTTCGAAGGGACGAACTTCCGCGGTGGTCGTGATCGATCCGAGTTACGTGAAGGTGACCACGAGCCGCACGTCGTGCAGCAGCGAGAGACTTACGGGTCGCCCCGCTAACAACAGACGGCTTCGTACGGCAACGGTGGCCTCCTTTCCGGCAATCAGCGATTCGCGGTTCACCAGGAAGCAAGCGTCCAAATAGTACTGTTCGGACATCGGCTGATGTTGCGCCAGGTCATGGAAGCCGTGGTGCGAGAGTATCATGGGCTC
>WFWZ01000064.1 GCA_015490875.1 Planctomycetaceae bacterium | reverse complement strand
TCTCACGGGGCGTTCGTCCCGATGACCGCAGTGAAGACGGGGGTGCGGAGGGATCTCGCAGAGGTGCGGAGGGTGGTATCTCGCGGAGCCGCAGAGAGCGCGGAGATGGTTTATGAGAGAGAGTCGGTGACTACATCACTGTGCGCAATTGTGAGACACTGACACGCCTGTGCCGCACGCTGGCGACTCTAACGTGGACGAATATATCGACTGGGAGGGCGAGGCTCCTGCCGAGCCGGAACCCTATATGCCCATCGGTGGGTCACGCATGGCATGTGTGCAACGGTCTTTCGCCAACGCAGGCCTTGTACGCTGGACGAACCCGACATCGTCGGTCCAGACGCCGGTCATATGCGACCTACGGATCTGTGTCTGCGATGCCGTTGTGGCTCTGTTGCGGCTCGGCAGGAGCCTCGCCCTCCCAGTCTATATATCCGTCCACATTGGAGTCGCCACCGTGCGGCACAAGCGTGTCAGTGTCTCACAATCGCGTAGTTACCGACTCTCTCATACACTCTCATAAACCATCTCCGCGCTCTCTGCGGCTCCGCGAGATACCAACCTCCGCGCCTCTGCGAGATCCCTCCGCACCCCCGTCTTCACTGCGGTCATCGGGACGAACGCCCCGTGAGATACGCCAGCAGGTCGGCCATTTGCTCCACAGTGATTTTCTCCTCGAGTCCATTGGGCATCAACGAATGAGGGTCTGCTCGAATGGCTTCGATCGCCTCCCGGCGGATCACAACACGCCGCTCCTCGGCATCCACGAGTGTGATCGCTTCCGCTGTTTCCGAGCCGATAATGCCGCTGTGCAATACGCCCTCCTTGGTCCGGACTGCATACCGTTGAAACTCGGGAGCGACTTCCCGGTCCGGGTCGAGGATGTGCGTCAGGAGTTCCAAAGGCGAACGGTGAAGGACCGATTCGAGTTGCGGGCCGACGGCCGCGCCCTCACCACGAAAACGATGGCAGCTCCGGCATTCCCTCCGAAAGACTTCGCGTCCCCGCCTGGGATCCCCGACACGCACCAGAGCCTCGCGGTACCGCTGCACCACCGCCGCTCGATCCCCGGTAACGGCCTCACCCAACACTTTCTCTGCCAACTCCCGAACGCGCGCATCCTTGGACGATCGGAGTCGCGACCGATACCGAAGCGGAATCGATTCGACGCGAAGACGCCGGTTGTCGATTGCCTCGAGCAACATGCGCGTCGACTCGGGACGCGACAGCAGGCGCAGCACGGCTTCCCGCTGCATCGTCGGAGACCAGACGCTCATCTGGTCCAAGACGACCGGCGCCGCCTCGACTCCCCTCGCCATGAGCACCTCGAGCGCGGCTTCTTGGACACTCAGAGGCTGATCCGGTTCCAGACATTCCAGCAGTGCGTCGCGCACCTCGTCCACCGGCCGAGCCGCAAGAAGTTGCACGGCCGCCACGCGCATCTCCGCCGGTCGCAGGCGATCGACGGCCACCCGTTCCGCTTGCGCAACGATTCCGGCGAGCCACGAGGCGCCCGGTCCCGCCCGTGGTTTCCTGAGAGAACTCGCCGCACCGGAACGCGCGGCCGTCGCCGCCCACTGCCACAAATACGTCTGCGTCTCCGGACGACGATGATTGCCGGCCCTTCGATCGGCCTCGGCCAAAAGTCCCAGTACCTCGAGTCGTCCCGCCGGTTTGCGCACGACAGTCGGCAGGAGCGCCGTCACGACTTCCGGGCCTCCTTTCCCCGCCTTGTCCGGAAAGAGGGCCAAGAGACGCTCGAGCAACGCCGCTTCGCGTCCTCGCGCGGCCGCCACGACGGCCGCACGCAGAATGGGATCGGTTCCGTCGCGTAGCGCCAGAGCGCTCAGGGCTTCGAGCGACGATGTATCGCTCCATGCCGCGAGTCCCAATGCGGACTCGAAACGGACCGACACGTCCGTGTCGCTGGCTCCTCGGATGATCAAGGATCGAAAAGCAGCATCATCACTTGCGTGGCGCGCTGCCAGGCGAACCACGTGCCGTCGAAGATTTGCGTCAGGACTGGCGGCTCCCTTTGTCAAGTCGGCCGGTTGCAGAGCACCGAGTCCGTCGAGCGTCCAAAGGGCAGTGGCAACCGTGCGCGGCGTTGGACGCTCGGTGATCAGCTTCCGGATCGCTTCCGCGGCCGTCGGATCTCGGCGCTCCCACAGGAGCCGCTGTGCCGTGTCACGCCACCAACTGTGAGAGCTGTCGAGAAGCTGGACCAGCTCGAGTGTCGAAGCGCGGCTGAGACGCGGACGGGGCGGCGGCTGGTAGCCGGCGGCGTACTCGGGCGGCACGAGCCGGTAGATGCGGCCCTTTCGCCGACCGCGCAGCAGATCGAGCCTTGCCTTCAAGTCATCCGGGATCGACCAGGGATGTTCGATCGTCTGGCGATACATGTCGACCAGATGAAGCGTGCCATCGGGCGCGTTGGTAAAGTTGACCGGTCGGTGCCAGTTGTCGGTCGATGCGAGAAATTCCCGGCGTCCGTCTTTCAGAACGTGTTCGGCTTTCCAGAGTACTCCTTCCTTGTGCAGCCGGTAACGCATCACGAGGTTACCGGCCACTTCAGCTATGAAAGCATTCCCGCGGTACTCGCTCGGATAAGCTGCGCCGCGGTAGATGGTGACTCCACAAGCCGACGTCACGTAGCCGGTCGCGTTCATCTCGCTGCGAGGCGAATAGCGGTGGCGATCGGCGGCGAGTCGTCGGGCGTTGATGACGCGCCAGGGCTCAGGAGGACTGATGCGATAGACGGGAAGTAGATCACCGGAAGGAGCGGCGTCGACGACGGCGAGGTCCGGCGGAAACGGAAGTTGCCGCGCCGCGGCGTCGCCCGGCAACAGGCAGTATCGCAAGGGATTGCGGATATTGCAGATGAAACGGTCTCCCCAGTCGTCGAAGGTGTTGCCAAAGCGCGCTCCGCCCGGAAGGACTTCAAGGATTTCCCGACGGGGATCGAATCGAAAATCGTGCCTCCCCAAGACCACGGGCGGCACGTCGGGACGGCCCGGCGCCGTAATCGTTCCCCCGTTACTTCCGCCGGCTCCGTAGATGTAGTGGTCCGGTCCCCATTGCAGATTATTCATGACGGCTTGGACGTTGTACTTGCGAAAACCAGTGAAGACGCGCCGCCGTACATCGGCCCGCAAGTCGCCGTCGGTGTCCTTGAAGTACCACAGATCGGGCGTGGCAGCCACGTACACGCCGCCTTTCCAAAAGGCCAGACCGGTCGGCCATGAGATGCCGTCGACGAAGATGACCGAACGATCGAACACGCCGTCACCATCCTCGTCCGTCAACACCCGGATCCGTCCCGCAGGGGGTGACGGTTGATCACTCCAAGGCCGGTCGAACTTCCGGTCCGTGTAGGGATAGTCGGCCATCTCCGCAACGAACGCCCGTCCATCCTTGTCATACTTCAGTACGACCGGATCCTGTACGAGCGGCTCGGCGGCCAGCAGTTCGACGCGAAAACCGTCGCTCGAGCGGAACGTCGACGGTGCCTGCGCCGCCGGTGTCGGCTTGATGCGAGTCAAGTCTTCCTCCTGACCCGCGGCCCGTGAAACCAACAGTGCAGCCACAAAAACGACGAACAGCCGCGCTCCTCTCCCTCGGAAACGATTGGTTCGAAGATGTCGAACGAGTCTGCCTGCCATATCATGAGTCCTCACGCTGCTAGTCGCCTTCTCTCAGCAAATTGATCAGCGAAATGATGTTAGTCGAAGCGATTTGACTTCGCTGCGTGTCGGTGATGTCCGCCGTCAACAGTTTGAGTCGAGCCGAGCTTCCGTAGAAGAGCGGGAGATTCGATCCATAACAAAGGCGGTCGGCAGGGATCGAATCCAACACTCGATCAATGGCCCCAGCTCGCTCCAAGGTGGCCAACTCCACGTACACATTGGGACGGCGACAGATCTCTGCCAACTTCGGCAAAGGTGTTTCTCGGAACGCGTTGAGCAACATAAACGGCGTCTGAGGAAACTTGGACGCGACGGCCGCGACCGACTCGAGCGGCACGGGAGGGACGCGCACGAGTGGGTGTTGCGTGCGACTATCCTCAAGCGACATGACGATCTGAACCAAAAGACGGCGGCGCTGGCATTCGGCTAGGAGTGCCATCCCTGTGTCGCTGTCGAGGCGATACTGATGGTAGTTGGGATAGAGCCTCACGGCGAGCATCCCGTGCGTTTCGTGGCAGCGGCGCAAATCCTCTTTCCAGTCCGGAAGGCCGGGATGAACGGTCCCACATGGAAACCACAAGTTCTCCGAGAGAGTCCGATCGACCGGCCCGAAAACGCGGCATGCTTCGACGAGACGCCGGTTCACGCTATCAATATCACGATGGAAGATAGCTTCCAGCGATCCGACGAGCGCCTTCGTGGTGTGAAGTCGCTGGAGTTCTTCGGACAGGGCGCGAGGATCGGCCAGTCGCAAATGCCGAAACGGCCACGCGAAGATGTGGACGTTGACGTCGAACACCGACAAGGGAACGCTCATCGGAGTGCCTTTCTGGAAATCAAGAGCGGGACCGGAGTGCGGGAGCAAGGAGCCGGCGGAGGTTCCTCGCAAGGATGGCCCGGCGGTCGTCCGTCGAGATTCTGGCATCGTAGACCTTGGCCAATTGCGAGGCGAATGAGCGGCCGGATGCATCGCTTCCGAACAGGACACGGCTGGCTCCCAGCTCACGCACCGCCATTTCGGTCATTCCGGCCGTCGGCTCGGATCCGGCCAGGTCGACGAAGATGTTCGGCTGGGGGCGCACGGCGCGAATTCCCAACTCCCAGTTGCCTCCGGTGTGACCGCAGATGAACTTGGCAGTGGGATGGCGCTTGGCCAACGCCACTAGGTCTTGCGGCGTCGATTCGCCGGGCAGGTTCCCGTTCGTCTTGATCCAGGTGTGCTGGAAGATGACGCCACCGAGTCGTGTGACGCGGTCGACGAGCGGGTCGAGTCGGCGATCGTGGCAGCGGACAGCCACCCACAACTTGATGCCCACCATCGGGCCTCGACGCATCCACCGCTCGATTTCTTCCAGGCTGGCATCCACGTGGCGAGGATTGACGTAGACGTATCCGAGGGCTCGCTGCGGGGCGCTGGCGATGGCCGCCGCCACCTGCTCGTTTTGCCGGCGCAGCGCGTCGGGCGTCGGATCGGCATCGAAAGGCCATCCCATGAAACAGACGACGCGCTCGATCCCGAAACGGTCGGCGACCTTCAGGAACGAAGCCATCTTCTCCTGGGGCGTGGCGCCCGGCATGCCATGGAGATGGCAGTGGCCGTCCCAAATGACCGGATCGGGGATCGGTGGATCATCTTGGGTGGTGACTTCAGACGCACGAGTGAGCTTCGCGGTTGCGGCGGCCACCGTAAGACTTGAGGATTGCAGCCAGACACGGCGGTCGACTCGCCGAGAGCGAGGATGTTGCTTCATCGTTCTGGGATGGATTTCTTTGGGGAGGGAGACTCGAGCCGATCGCCTCGTCTTGCTCGTCGTTCATGGCGCATCCTCAGCGGGAGCGATCGGCAGTCGACGGATCCGATACCGCGAATCTTCGATAGCAATAATGGCCCCCGACGCCAACGCCCTTGGAACGCAGCCACTCCGCGACGCGAACATCCACACACGCATCGACCAAGAACCGCATCAGGAACCTCTATTTGCTTATGAC
>WFWZ01000063.1 GCA_015490875.1 Planctomycetaceae bacterium | reverse complement strand
TCCCTAACGAGGGCAACAGCCACTTGCCGCTCGCGTCGTCCTTCCTCCGCAACCATCGCCGCTCGCTCACCGCGTCCGTCGCCAAAACGACTGGCCAAGACCACTACACGGTCGACCAGGTCCTGCAAGAAATGATCGACCGCAGTCGCGAGTTGCGGTTGCGAGCCGCTCGCTCGCACCGGACGCTCCAGCGAGAGACCCGCCATATCCTGATTCTGCAAACGACGAAACTGCTGCGCAGCCGACATCACAAGGTCGCGTTATGAGACGTCTGCGAGTCCTCGTGCTGATGGATGAAGCCTTCGTCCCGCCCGAGTCGATCGAAGGTGTCAGCGACGAGGAGATGCTCGAGTGGAAAACCGAGTACGATGTCCTCACGACCCTCCAGGAAATGGGGCACGACGCCAAACCTCTGGGCGTCAGTGACGACCTGGGCGTCATCCGAGACGCTCTGTTGAGCTGGAAACCGAACATCACGTTCAATTTGCTCGAGGAATTCCACGGTGTCCCCGTCTTCGATGCTCACGTCGTGAGCTACCTCGAGTTGATGAAACAACCCTACACCGGCTGCAATCCGCGAGGCCTGATGCTAGCGCATGATAAGGCTCTTAGCAAGAAGATCCTCGCCTACCACCGCATCCCGACTCCCAAGTTCATTGTGTATCCTCGAGGCCGACGCGTGCACAAGCCCGCACGCCTGAAGTTTCCGCTCCTAGTCAAGTCAGTGATCGAGGAAGCATCGCTGGGGATCTCCGACCGGTCGCTTGTCGAGAACGAAAAGCAACTGAAGGACCGCGTCGAGTACGTTCACAATGAGATCAATACGGATGCTTTGGTCGAGGAGTATATCAAGGGACGCGAGTTCTACGTCGGCGTTCTGGGCAACCAGCGACTCCAGACGCTCCCCGTCTGGGAATTGGTCTTCAAGAACCTGCCGCCCGACAAGCCCAATATTGCGACAGCCAAAGTGAAGTGGGACTTCGAAACGCAGAAGAAGCTCGGCATTGAAACACACCAAGCTCGAGATCTCGAACCCGCGGAGGTCGCTTCGATCGGGCGGCTGTGCAAGCGGATCTATCGAGCGTTGAGTTTGAGTGGGTATGCAAGGATGGACTTGCGGCGGACCGAGTCGGGGCAGGTGTATGTCCTCGAGGCGAACCCGAACCCGAATCTTTCTTATGGCGAGGACTTTGCCGAGTCCGCTCATGCGGCGGGGATTCCCTACGACCGCCTTCTCCAGCGGATCCTCAACCTGGGCTTGCGCTACAAGGGGTATGTTTAGGTCGTGTAGTAAAGCCAGTTGACGTTGTTCCCCCTGCTCGGATGCATGGCCTCTCGCTGGAACTTGCTTGTCACGTTCTGCAAGACCTTCTGATTCCGCTTGGCGTTCTTCGCGTCTCCGGGAGAAGCCCCCCTGCGCCTTCGCTCATCTTCGCGTCCTGGCGGAGAAGGAATCTCGCAGAGCCGCGAAGAGGCAATCTCGCGGAGACGCAGAGAACGCGGAGGTGGTTTGTTTAGAGCGAGTAAGAGAAGCGGTCGGAGTGGCGTTACTTGCCTCCACAAATCTGCTACCGTGCGCCGACCGGGTGACTGGAATCGCCCGATTCCTCATCACGAATCCGAAACTGGATCTTGTTCCAATATCGGATTCCCAGAAGCAGCACAATCGCGTAGGGAATCCACAAGAGGTACTTGTGCCGTGTCGGTATCAACAACATGGCGGCTACAAAGCCGAGGACGAGAATCCAGCAGACGATCGAGGCCTTGATCGCAAACGCTCGTTCTCGCCGGCCGGTCGTGTTTTTGATCGCGAAGTACGTGCCGACAATCCCACCGAGCAAACCAATGAAGCTGCCGATGCACGCTCCAAGCAGCCCACCTGTCTGAGGATCCATGGTCGCGCTCCTTATCTGTTGAGGCAGCGTGAATTAGACGCTGAGGCACATCGCATCTGACGAACAAAAGAACCGGTGGATGACATCACCACGCCACGGTCTGGCTCGCTTCTTGCATTCTCATTCACTTGGCCAGTGTCAAAACGGGCCGGTCAGTGAGCGCTTGTCCCGTTTCTCGTTGTAGAACTATACCACACTGGGGTGGAAACAGTTTCGGGTCGATGTCGGACTTCATGGGCGCGTCAGCGGGACATCAATCTCCTTGGAACGCCAAGCGGCATACGATATCACTCTTGTCCTCGATCGGATGACTCGTGACCCGGGTTGACCGATTCCTTGTCTGCATCGATCTCATCCGGGGGACGAACCCTAAATCACCGTGCGCGATTCTCGGACGAAAGGAGGAGGTTTGACGAAGCCTGTTGGGGTAGCGTGGCCGTGAAAGCAGCTAATCATAGTATTCAAGAACAACGTTCCCCGAGTTGGGAGGGCGAGGCTCCCGCCGAGCCGGAATCCTCGTCTGGTATGCAGGACGAACCCGCAATCGTCCGGCCTGACACCGGCCGTCTGTGACTTGCAAGTCCGTGTCTACGGTGCCGTAGTGGTCCCTTTTCCGGCTCGGCAGGAGCCTCGCCCTCCCAGTCTACGTATTCGTCCATGTTAGAGTCGCCACCATGCGGCATAGGGGTGTCAATGTCTCACAATCGCGCACGGTGATTTAGATGCCCAGTGTGCAAGGCTGACGACGCTGATGCCGGCCCCAATCGCCAGCAGGAGTCCGCACGTTCCGAAAACGTCGTCCCAGAGACGATTCCGCTCGTGGGTCGCGACAAGGAGTCCACAAGTGACGATGAGCCCCATCAGCCCCGACAGCGAGCACTGCAGGGCTGCCGTGGTTTGTCGAAAGTACGACGCCACTCCAATGACGATGGCAATGCAGATCACTCCGTTGATGGCAAGTAGGCCAGGATTTATGGTCGTTTGATAGGTGGCCATGCCGTTGATTTCGGGGGGCCCAGGGGTAATGATCCAGCGCCCTTCTACGTCGGCAGCCATCACAACGCTCCATTCCCGGACGGCATATCGAAAAGGCCATCCATAGCTCGATGAAACCGGTTTGTCAGCACTGACGACGCTGACGCTCATGGGGCCACCATCGATGTTCCTAACCACAGCAGCAAACGCTACCAAAGCGACTGCGACCAGGCTGACCCTACGAACAACCCTGGCACCTCTTTTCCCGGCAACCTTGGAAGAACGATCTGCGCTTCTTATCATTTGCGTTGCTTTCGTCGCCAGAGCCACTCACAGATTCTACCCGCTTCCCGACGGAAAGGCCGAGCGAATTGGTGGGGTTCAGCCGGCGGCAAGTCGGAGTATTCTCGTCGCCATGCGAAGCTTCATCACCATGCTCGCACTCGTGCTCATGCCGGCCGGTGCTTGAGTTGCATTCTGCCTACGTCTGTACCTGCTCGGTGGAGCGTAATGAGGGCCTGGGGCGCACCCATTGCCCGGCATCGAAATGCCGTGCATACACGCCGTAGTCGTTGAAGAACCAACGCTTGGCCAGGCGATAGATGAGGCTCTTTTCCGGGACCTCACTTCCAGGCTGATACTGCGAAATGTGCGGTTCGGCCCGGCGGTACTCCTCCAACACCGTCTGCCTCGCTGTCGAAATACGGGCTCCATGTTTCTCCGCCAACGTCACCAGCAGATCGGGGCGTTCCAGGACGATGCAGCCTCGCGTCGTGCGAGCTGCCAGTTCGCGAAAGTCTCGCAAAAAAGCCGACTCGCCGATCGTCTCGGCCAACGGCCGCTCGTCGTGAATCGACTCCTTGGCGATCTGGATCACCGGACACGGTTCGATGTCACCCCACGGACTAATGTGGTGCGTGAAGCCGGTGGCCGCAGGACAGAGAGCCCGACCTTCGCCGTCGTGATACGCGTCGATCACGATGATCGGCTTGCGGGCACGCGTTCGGACCACGAATTCCCGCACCTGCCGGCACTGCTCTTCGGTCAGACACAAATCGGGATTCGGGGCAGGCCCGACCGGGCGGTAGACGTGAAACCAGCAGTAAAAGACTCCCATCTCGATTAGCCGGTCGACCCACGCCTCGGACAGCAGATCGAAGTTCGTCCGACAGAGGCTCGTGCAGACACCCGTGAACAGTTTCTGCTCCAGCGCGTGATGGAGTCCCTCCAGCGTTGCGCTCCACACCCCCTCCTTCCCGCGCCGCTGGTCGCTCACGATTTCGTCTCCCTCGATGCTGACCAACGGCGTGACGTTTCCCAGTTTTCGCAATTCGCGAGCGACCTCTGCGGTGAGAAAATGACCGTTGGTGAAGACCTGGAAATAGGCGTCGGGATGCCGGCGGAAGATCTCGAGCAAGTCTCCGTGCATGAACGGCTCGCCTCCCAGAATCCCGAAGACGCGGTTCCCCATCGCCTTGGCTTCCTCAAGCAACCGGTCCATGGCATCCAGTTCGATGCGCTGTTGGCGCGCCGCGACGTCGACCCAGCATCCCTGGCAGCGTAGATTGCAACTGTTGATGACGGAGATATAGAGGAACGGAGGAAAGAACTGGCCCTTCTTGAGCCGCCGTTTGTGGCGTTGGATCGAGCGCATACCGCCCCACGCGGCCAGCTTCGCGGCTTTCCACAAGAGCCGCTTGTCTGTCTCCCACAAGAGTCGCTTGGCCATGCTCCAATACATGAGAACTCGCCCCTACAGTTCCATCGCGTCCAGTTCGTCCAGCATCTCGTCCAGTTCGTTGCGCTCGGCCGCCGCCGCGTCCCGTTCTTTCTGACTCAAGCCGACCGGTTGGCGGCCCGCCAACATCAACTGCTCGTCGCGTTCGCGAGCCGCAATCTCTTGAGCGGTGGGGGCTCCGAAGAGCTGCGACAAGTCGATCTTCAAGCCTGCTTCGCCGACCGCTCCTCCGGCGATCGCCGGCGACTTGTGCTGAGGAAAGATGATGGCGTTCTCCGGGCAGACCCGACTGCACGCCGGACATCCCTTGCGGCAGTTGTCCGGCTGCTCGACTAGAATCCGCTCCATCGCGTCGACACCATAAACGCCGAAAAGACAAAAGTCGATGCACTCCATGCAATGCGTGCAACGACTGTAATCGATCACGGGATACCACCGGCGTCTCAGCGGAGCCTCTTTCTTCGGTTCCATCTCCGCTTCAAGTGACCCAGATGTGTCCTCGCTCGGCGAAATCACCTGCAACGGGTAAAGCCGCGTCGTCGCCTCTTGCCGAATCCGCTCGAGTTCCTCAAGGTACGCTTGGACATCGGAAGAGACGCGAAGATCGATGCAATAGATGAGTCGATTCGCGGTCTGGGGACGCTTCCCGCTGGGCGCAGGGACGGCTTCCGAGGCTGGCAATTCCGCTGCCGCCGCATCTTGCGCGTCGCCGACATCCTGGTCTTGCTGATCTCCTTCCTCCTCCTCGTGCAACCGGCTCTTGCCGAACCGGCCGCAGATGCCCAATTGCGCCAAGGTCCAAAAGGCGGCTCGAGGATAATGCCAGGACAGGACGACCATCGGTCCCGAGATTCCCTCGAGCGTCAAAAATGCCGAGTCTTCCCAGTGGATGTCGTACAGATTGGGAATCAAACTCAGATCGAACTCGGGCCTGCCCATTAGTTCGGCCACGAGTTCTTCTTCGAGTTTTCGTTTCTCCGGATGGCGACTTTGCCCTTGAGAAAGAACGATGCTGATGCGTCCACTCATGGCCGGCCTCGAGTCCCCTGGCTAACGATGATTCGCAGTGCTCCTCCAGCCTTCATCGTACTCCGACCCGAGGGGGAATAGCTAGAGGCGCCAGCAGAGTATGGAGCGCCCCGTTGATCCTCCCCCGACTTGTCACCGCCCCATTTCCCCAATCATGATGGTAGCATCCGCTGACTGGGCGGTCCTCGCACTTGGACGATTCCACTGATGAAACCTGCCCCAGGAGTCCTTCCCATGATGACCGGTCTTCGATTCTCCGAGTCGATTCGCCGCGCGATGTTCGCCCTCGTGACTTTGCTGCCAGTGTATGTGGCCCTGATCGTCTCACCCACCCAAGCTCAGGATCCGCCCGACGATGTTCCTCGTCCGTTCCGCTCGCCGTTGATCACCGAGTGGGGTGCTCGAGTCACGCCGGAAAATGCCTGGCGCGAGTACCCGCGGCCGCAGCTGCGTCGAAGCGACTGGACGAATCTCAATGGGCAGTGGGACTACGCGGTGACGCCGCGCGACCAAGAGACGCCGCCCTCGACGTGGCAAGGGAAGATCCTCGTCCCCTTCTGCCTCGAATCAAAACTCGGCGGCGTCCAGCGACTCCTGCAGCCCGACGAAGCGCTCTGGTATCGCCGCCGGTTCACGGTGCCCGAAGACGGCCAGTCGGGCCGAATTCTGCTCCATTTCGAAGCGGTCGATTATGCCTGCCAGGTGTGGGTCAACGGCAAACCCGTCGGGCGCCACCGAGGCGGCCACACGCCCTTCAGCTTCGATATTACGGAAGTTGCTACGATCGGTGACAACCAGTTGACTGTGCGCGTCGTGGATGAGACGGAAGGATGGCAGCTTCGTGGCAAGCAGGTTCTCAAGCCTCGAGGAATCTGGTACACGCGCGTCTCAGGCATCTGGCAAACAGTCTGGCTCGAAACGGTCGGCAATTCTTATATCGAGAAGCTTGACGTTACGACCGACGGCAAGAGTCGGATCGAATTCGATCCAACGATCCGGGGCATCCAGCAGGTGCATCGGATCGTCGTGGAGGTTCGCGACGGCGACGAAGTCGTTACTCGACTCGATCACGAATTCACGCCTCATCGAATTCCAATCCCGGTAATCGAAGTTCCCAACGCCAAACAGTGGTCCCCCGACTCGCCCCATCTGTACGATCTGACTGTGCGGCTCGTTGATCGAGACGGCAACACTCTGGATAAAGTCGAGTCGTACGTGGGCATCCGTTCGGTCGGCAGCGCCCGTGACGCCGATGGCCATCTGCGCTTTACACTCAACGGGAAGTTCATCTTCCACTTCGGCCCGCTCGACCAGGGATGGTGGCCCGACGGGCTCCTGACACCGCCTTCCGATGAGGCCCTTCAATCGGACATCAAGTTCCTCAAGGCAGCCGGCTTCAATATGATCCGCAAGCACATCAAAGTGGAACCACGCCGCTTCTATTACCACTGTGATCGACTCGGCATGATGGTGTGGCAAGACCATGTCAGTGACAGTCACAACGCCAAGTGGACGCGTATGGCTCCCAACCCGAAGGATGCGGATTGGCCCGACGAACACCACCGGCAGTTCCTCACGGAGCTGGAGCGGATGATCGAGCACCTGAGCCACCATCCTTGCATCGTCGTGTGGGTGCCCTTCAACGAGGCGTGGAGTCAGCATCGGACGGTGGAAGTGGGGCGCTTCGTGAAGAAGGTCGATCCCACCCGGCTCGTCAACATCGCCAGCGGCGGCAACTTTTGGCCGGTTGGTGATATCGCCGACCACCACAACTATCCCGACCCGGCATTTCCGTTCGATCTCGATCGGTTCGGCAACTTTATCAAGGTCGTCGGCGAGTTCGGAGGGCACGGGCTTGTCGTTCCCGGGCACATTTGGGATCCCAACCGGCGGAATTGGGGCTATGGCGGTTTGCCCAAGAACGCGGCCGAATACCGGGAGCGCTACATTCGCACACTGAAGAAGCTCAACGAGCTTCGGGCTCGCGGGATCGCCGCTGGCGTCTACACGCAGACGAGTGACGTCGAAGGGGAAGTCAACGGCCTGCTGACGTACGACCGCAAGGTGGCCAAACTCAAAGCCAAGGAATTGGCCGAGCTACACCGAAAACATCTGACGCTGTCACCGGCAGAACGATAGGGCAGGGCGGCACAGGGATAGGGGTGAACGCGTGGCCCACGTTCACGCTTTCCAGCCTGACGAGGTTTCTCTCGCCAAGCCGCCAAGAGCGCAGAGGGAGCGTGTAGGTCAGGCTTTCTAGCCTGACGGAATTACCGTAACGCGTCGGGGCAACACAAATCACGCTTTCCAGCCTGACCAAATCTCGCGCCAAGCCGCAAAGAACGCACAGGGTTCTTCATAGAATGAGGATAGAAAGCCGGTTAGAACACTGCGCGCCGCCGTGAAAAACAGGCAGGCTCATGCTGTAAGGAACGATGGATTCCATAGATTGGGAGGGCGAGGCTCCGGCCGAGCCGCCATGTGTCACAAACCGTCACTAGATCTAGCAGAAACACGCACATTATGGA
>WFWZ01000062.1 GCA_015490875.1 Planctomycetaceae bacterium | reverse complement strand
TCGAGGAAGACACCGTTCTGTCAGCTACATCGGCGCCGACGCGAGCCGAGCAGGTGGGGAGCAGCGTCACGGTGATTTCGGGCGAGTCGATTCGTCGTGCCGGGTTCCAGAATGCCGCCGAAGCTCTGCGCACGATTCCCGGCGTGAATGTGGTCCGGCAAGGCAATTTCGGTGGCCTGACGTCGGTTTTTCTTCGAGGCGCCAACTCGCAGCACACTAAAGTGCTGCTCGATGGAATCCCGCTCAACGATCCCAGCGGCGCAACACGCGCCTTCGATTTCTCGCTACTCACGGTCGACGAAATCGAGCGGATCGAAATCCTGCGTGGGCCGCAAAGCGTTCTCTATGGCAGCGACGCCATCGGCGGTGTGGTCAACATCATCACCAAACGTGGTGAGGGACCCGTGCAAGTCCGCGCTACCGGAGAAGGCGGAAGCTATGGGACGGGGCGGGGAACGTTCCACATGAGCGGCGGAGGAAGTCGCGGATACTTTTCGATCGGCGGGTCCTACTGGGACACGGACGGATTCTCGTCAGCGGCTCGGCGCTTGGGCAACCTCGAGGCCGATGGGTACAAGAACGGCACCATTAGCGGCCGGTTTGGATGGACTCCGAGCGACACACTGAGTGTCGACTATGTCGTTCGCTATGTCGATGCGGACGTCGAAATCGATGACTTCGATTTCGTTTCCGGACTCCCGACGGACAACCTCATCCGCCGCAACCTGACAAAGACGCTTTGGCAGCGGATCCAGCTTCAGTCGGTGCTGTGGGATGGAATGTTCGAGCAGCGGGTCGGCTTGAGTCTCGCTGATTACGACCGCTTCGATACCGATCCCGGTCTCTTCGTACCACCTGCCTTCCAGGGGCTCTCGCAGACGGTCGACTATCAAGGGAGCCTCCAGGTAACTCCTCACAATGTCCTTTCGGCCGGTGTCGTCTTCTACCGGGAAACGGCCTCGTCGTCCTTCCAGTCCAAAGTGGGCCAGGAGCAGCTCTCGGCCTACGTTGAGGACCAGTTCCAGTTGGCCGATTACTGGTACGGCACGATCGGCGTGCGTTGGGATGACCATTCCAAGGCGGGGACGGCGCAGACGTATCGATTTACCAACCGGATTCCGCTCGAGTCGATTCGTGCGGCCGTCCATGGAAGCATCGGTACCGGCTTTCGAGCTCCGGCGCTGGCCGAAAACCTGTTCCAGTACGGCAATCCGAATCTGCGTCCCGAGTTCTCCAAGGGGTGGGACATCGGTTGGCAACAGCGATTGTGGGGCGATACTTTCGTGGTCGACGCCACGTACTTCCGAAACGACTTTACGAACTTGATCGTGTTCGACTTCAACACGTTCAGTCTGGAAAATGTCGGAAAGGCCAGGTCTCATGGTGTGGAAGTGACAGCCGTGTGGCAGCCCGTCGAGTGGTGGAAGTTCACAGCCGCGTACACGTACGACGACACAGTCGATCTCGACAACAACCGGCAACTCTATCGCCGACCCCGCAACTACACGTCCTTGGTGGCTGAGCGCTTTTACAGCCGAGGCAGCGTGCGACTCGATGCGATATTCGTCGGCAAGCGACTCGACACGCGTAACTTCACATTGGCGTCGTACGTTCTGGTCAACGCGGCCGGCACGTATGCACTTAGTGATCGCTGGTCGCTTTACGGACGCATCGACAATCTGCTCGACCAGGACTACGAGGAGATTCGAGGCTACGGAGTCGCCGGGCTTTCCGGATACGCCGGCCTCCAGTTTCGCCGTTAGCCTTCGGTGTGGCTCGCTTCACCTCCCGGCAAGAATTCGCCGGCGTGGTAGCTGCTGCGGACGAATGGGCCGCTGGCGACGTGGCGAAAGCCGATCGCCTCGGCCCACCGTCCCAGCCGGGCGAATTCTTCCGGATGGAGGTAACGCTCGGGCGTAAGCAATCGGCGCGTGTCGGGTTGGAGGTATTGTCCGAGCGTGAGGAAGTCGCACTCGACGCGGCGCAAATCGGCAAAGACTTCGAGCAGCTCCTCGAATGTTTCCCCGAGTCCCAGCATCAGGCCACTCTTGGTGTGGATGTGCGGAGCGCGTCGCTTGACGCGCTGGAGCAACTCGAGTGTCCATCGGTACTCGGACTGCGGCCCCCGGACGCGCCGATAGAGTCTGGGGACCGTTTCGACGTTGTGGTTGAATACGTCGGGAGCGGCGTCGATGACCTGGTCGAGAGCGTCGGGCTGGAAACGAAAATCGGGGGTCAGCACTTCGACGGCGGCCGACGGGAGCGCATCGCGGACGGCCTCGATGCACCGCACGAACTGCTCAGCACCTCCGTCCGGCAGGTCATCCCGCGTGACCGACGTGATGACGACGTGACGAAGTCCCAATCGCCGTGCCGCTTCGGCCACGCGCTGCGGTTCGTCCTGCGAAGGGGGAGCCGGATTTCCGCGTGCTACCGAGCAAAAGCCGCAGGAACGCGTGCACGTGTCACCGAGAATCATGAACGTGGCCGTCTTGCGAGCGTAGCACTCCATCCGATTGGGACAACGCGCTTCGTCGCAGACGGTGACGAGATCGAGTTCCTTGAGCAGCCGTCCGGTGAAATGGTCGTGATTGCCTCGAGGAAGTTCGCGGCGCAGCCAGGGCGGAAGTCGCCGGGAGGGCGACGGATCGACGATCGGCAGCGTTAGCGAGGAATCGGACATGGCATGCGAACGCGAAGCCGCAGAGGACCTCCCGAACCGGCCGCCTGGATGGGCGGGTGAGTATGTCGCGCGTTCCGACGAGGGAGGGTGAGACGACAGGGCCATTGTGAGCTGGCAAGGGTGCTGTGACAAGGTGCTGTGAGGGCTCGCGGCGTCTGCTATGATGGCTTCCCCCCACACGTGGGCACCGCTCCCCAGGTCTGGCGGCTTGCGGACAAACGGGGGAATGCGCGAAAGTCAGAGGCGGGTTGCCACGTCAAGCGAATGCACGGGCATGGGTAAATCGAAAAAGAAAAAGTCGAAGACAGGGTTGCCTGAGGGATACCGGCCGATCGTCGAGAATCGCCGGGCTCGCCACCGGTTTCACGTCGTCGACACTCTCGAGTGCGGCATCGCTCTGCGAGGCAGCGAGGTGAAGACGTTGCGGGAAGGCAAAGTGTCCCTCGAGGAAGCCTACGCACGCGTGAAAGACGGCGAGGTCTGGCTGGTGGGGATGGATATCCCGCCCTATCCGCAGGCGACGGTCTACAATCACGACCCGAAGCGGCCGAGGAAGCTACTATTGCACAAGCGGGAAGTGAAGAAATTCGCCATGCAGGCCAAGGAGAAAGGGATGACCCTCGTGCCGCTCCGCATGTACTTCAACGACCGCGGCATTGCCAAAGTCGTGCTTGGTCTATGCCGCGGGAAGCAGCTTCATGACAAGCGGGAATCGCTGAAGAAGGCGGATGTGGAGCGGGGACTACAGCGAGCCATGAGGGCACGAACTTAGCGACTTTCCCCTCCGTAGAAGCATCGTTTGAGCGCGCCGCCGTTCGGCTGCTGAGCCGGCTCGTAGTCTTGGACGGTTTGAGGGACGCGATACGACCCGCCCGCCGGTAGGGAGCAGACGACCAGCCATCACCATGAACCAGCCATCTTCGCGTCCGGTCCTGTTGCTGGAGAATCTCGAGAAGTCCTACGTCGAAGGGGACGGGCAGATTCTGCGGGTCCTCGACATTCCTCGGTTCGAAGTGGCGGCCGGAGAGCAACTGGCGATTGTCGGACGCAGCGGCTGCGGCAAGACGACGTTGCTCCACGTGATCGCTGGGATCGCTCGAGCCGACAGCGGGACGGTGCTTGTGGACGGCATCGACTTGGCCGCCCTGTCGGAGCCGGCTCGCGACCGAGTCCGAGCTGCCAAGATCGGGTACGTCTTTCAGACCTTCAATCTCATGCCCGGTTTTACGGCTTTGGAAAACGTCTTGCTGGGAATGACCTTTTCGCGGCAGAAGCGGAGCGAATCGCGAGCACGCGACTTGCTTCAGCGCGTCGGGTTGGGTGCGCGGTTGAAGCATCGCCCCAATCAGCTTTCGGTTGGCGAACAACAGCGCGTCGCGGTGGCTCGAGCCCTCGCCAATCATCCTCGCCTCTTGCTTGCGGACGAACCGACGGCCAACGTCGATCCGAAGAACCAGCAGGCCATCGTCGACTTGATTCGTTCCACGTGCCGGCATGAAGGCGTGGCCTTGATCATGGTGACGCACGCGATGGAGATTGCCGATCAATTCGATCGCGTGGAGCGGCTTGAGACGCTCAACCAGGTCCTCCAAAGTACGGAAACGACAAGTTAGGGGCTGACGCGTGTCATGAGTTTGTGGAAGATTGCCCTCAGGAGCATCCAGCAGCGCGGGGTCGCCTCCGTCTTGACGATGGCCTCGATGGCTCTCGGAGTCACGATGGTCGTTGCGATCCTTTCGATTCATGGTGTCGTCGCCGAGTCGTTTTCCAACAGCACTCAGACCGGCTACCAACTTATTGTCGCGGCGACCAAGGGCGGCAAACTCCAGGTGACGCTCAATACGGTCTTCTATCTCAGTCGTCCCGTCGAAAATATTCCGTATGACTACTACTTGGAGTTCGTCTCGACCGAACAACGCGATCGAGAGTACCGCAGTCATTCGATGCAGTACGAGTTGCGTCGTGTCACGAGTCGGGTTCTGACGACGGCCGCGGCTGTCGGGCCGGCGCCCGTTCCTGCCGTGCTCCTCGCTCAGGCGGCTGCCGAGCAATTCGATTACCGGGCGTCGATTCAGCCTCTGATCAACCAGTCGATCGCCCGATGGGAGCCGGGACGCCCGACCAAGTATGGCCGGATGGTTGCGTTTGCCATTCCCGTATGCCTTGGCGACTATGTTGAAACATTCCGCGTCGTCGGGACGACGCCCGACTTTTTCGACAAGCTGCGTTATGGGGGGGGAGAAGGCCGCGCGTATCGTTTCGCCTCGGGGAGAAACTTCCGGACGTATTCCCGCGAACACGGTTATTTCGAAGCGGTGATCGGGTCCGTGGTGGCGCGGCGGCTGGGTCTGAAGGTCGGTGACACGTTTTCGCCCTCTCATGGAGCGTCGGAAGCCGACGGAGGCGAGTCACACCATCATGAATTCACGGTCGTGGGGGTTCTTGCGCCGAGTGGAACGCCGAACGACCGGGCGGTCTTCGTGAACATCGAAGGGTTTTATTTGCTAGACGATCACGCCAAGCCTTTGGGAGAGGGTGACGCGTTTGCACGACCGAAGCGAGTTTCGGCTGTGAGCGGGAGAGCGCACGAGGACGCGGAACACCACCATGGTGCTCATGGCCACGATCACGAGAAGGCACGGCCGCTGCCGATCGAGCAGCGTGAGGTGACCGCGGTACTCGTGCGAGCCACGAGTGGGCCGGTGACGCTTGGACTCCAGAACAAGATCGACGAAGAAGACAACGCCCAGGCCGTCCTCCCGATCCTCGAGATCTATCGCCTCTTCGAGGTCTTCGTCAATCCGATCGAGCAGTTGCTGCTGGCGCTGACCGTCATGATCTGTATCGTCTCGGGGATCAGTATCCTCGTGAGCATCTACAATTCGATGAGCGAGCGGAAGCGGGAGATCGCCATCATGCGGGCGTTGGGGGCCGAACGGACGACCATCATGGCGATTATTCTGCTCGAATCGGTTATGCTGGCTCTGGGAGGCGGTCTACTGGGATGGCTGGCCGGCCACACGCTCAATGCTCTCGCCAGCGGCATGGTCGAGCGCATGACGGGCGTCCAGATCGGATTTTGGACGTTTGCCCCCGGCATCGCCTTGCTCGAGTTCCCATGGGGGGGCCACAATGTAGTATGGAAGGTGTCCACCGAGGCCATCATCATTCCGGGGTTGATCGGTCTGGCGGTGGTGGTCGGCATCTTCCCGGCTTGGACGGCCTACCAAACCGATGTGGCTCGATCCCTGGCCGACTGACTGCATCCCCACGTCCGTTCACTCCCTCGTACTTACGACCCGATTCGTCCTCGCCGGTCGCCGATAAGGAGAACACTGATGAGCCGCCTTGTTCCCTGCCGGATCCTCTTTGCGGCCCTTGCCATGGTGATGGCTGTTTCGGCCGGTTCGGTTCGAGCCTGCCCTTTCTGCTCGGCGGTCTCCCAAACGCTCAGCGAAGAAATCGCATCGATGGATACGGTCGTCATCGCGGAACTTGTGCGCGTTCCTCCACGGCCCAAAGACGCGGGTGGAGCTCCCGCCAAGGCACTCTTCACCATCCGGGAAGTTCTGAAGGGAGAATCCCACCTGCGAGATCAGCGGCAGCTCGAACTGCCGTTTTATGGCAAGGCCGAACCAGGCGATCGGTTTTTGATTCAGGGCGTCGATCCGCCGGAGCTGATGTGGTCGACGCCGCTGAAGCTTTCGGAGCGAGCGATCGAGTATGTTCGGATGCTGCCTAAGCTGCCCGCCAAGGGTCCGGAGCGGCTGGCCTTTTTCTGGAAGTACTTGGAAGACCGAGAGGACTGGCTGGCGCGTGACGCGTACGACGAGTTCGCGCGGGCTCCTTATGACGTGGTGAAGGCATCCAAGGAGGTTTACAACCACGATCAGCTTGTCCGTTGGATCCTCGATCCGGACATTCCGGCCAGTCGCCGCCGGCTCTATTTTACGCTCTTGGGCGTTTGCGGCACGAAAGCGGACAACGCCCTGCTTGAGCGCCTTCTTCGCTCCAGCGACAAGAAAGACAAGGCGGGACTCGATGCCTTGGCCGCCTGTTATCTCACGATCAATGGGACGGACGGCCTTCCGCTGCTGGAGGAACTCTATCTCAAGAATGCCGATGCCGACTATGGTGAGACGTATTCGGTCATCCAGGCGATCCAGTTTCATGGGGATTCGGCGAAGGATCTTCCTCGCGAGCGGCTTTTGGTGAGCCTCCGGATGGTGCTCGACCGTCCGGCAGTGGCCGATTTGGTCATTCCATGTTTGGCGCGTTGGCAAGACTGGTCGCAGATCGATCGCCTGGCCGAGTTGTTTCGTAAAGCAGATCAGAAGACGACTTATGTGCGACTCCCGGTCGCCAGCTACCTCTTGGCGTGTCCGCTGCCCCAGGCCAAGAAGCGGCTGGAGGAGCTGGAGAAGATCGATCCGGGGGCCATTCGTCGAGCTCGCACGTTCCTGACGTTCGGTGCAGGTTCCAACCAATAGGTGGCATCGCCGGCGTTGGCATCGGTCGAGTCGGATTTGAGGAGAGCAACGGCCATGGCCACGACGACATCCCTCGGAGAAGCTCACGAAGCGGAGACCTGGAACGAGGGCGCCGAGATTTACCGGTCGGTCAGCACGTTGGCGGTTACGGCGTTCGTGCTGGGAATCGCGTCTCAGTTGGCCTGGATTTTCCCGGCGCTGACGGTGATGGCTGCAGCGACCGTGCTTGTAGGTTGGGCTGCGCGACGGCGCATCCGCAAATATCCCAACGAGTTGACCGGCGGAAAGTTGGCGACGATCGGACTGCTTGGTGGGATGGTGGCACTCTTCGGAGCCCCGACGTTCGCCGTCGTCTATGGGAACTTGCAAGTTCCCGAGGGTTACGAACCGGTACATTTCGCTGAACTGCGGCCGAGCCCCGATGAGGAAGCCCAGGGCGAGATCGTCTCGCAGCGAGCTCGCGAACTCGAACACAAACGGATCTTTATTCGCGGCTACGTTCATCCGGCGGTCGGCACGTTGAACGACATCCGCCAGTTTGTACTCGTGCCCGACATCAAGACCTGTTGTTTCGGGGGGCAGCCGAACATTTACGACATGGTGGAGGTGACGGTCATCAAAGGTAAAGGAGTCTCCTATGGTTATCGCCGGCGCGGGATCGGCGGCGAACTCCTATTGCGAGACGAGCCGCGCCCGGGCCCCGGTGGCATTCAAACCGGCTATTTCGAACTCCGCGCCGACCACGTGCAGTGACACCCATGCGACATTATTTCTCAGGCGGTAGGAGTTTCTTCTTGGGATTGGGAGTCGTCGTGGCAGCCCTGTCCGGCTGCACGTTCGAGACGACTGATCAAGTGGCTCGCGAACCGCAGACCGCCTCTGAGGATTCCGGCCAGAGCGATTCGACATCTCCTTCTGCAGACGATCGTTCAGAGACGCCGGTCGCCGAAAGCGATGGCGCCGCGGCGAACTCTGACGGCGATTCGAAGTCGTCGACGACGGATGCGGGTACTCCCGCAGCATCCTCTGCTTCGACGTCCGGCCCGCGTGACGTGGCCGACACGGCTTCTTCCTCAGACAGCCCCCCATCCGCTACCACGATTCCGCCTCCCCTTCGCCATCCCAGTCGCCGGCCCATTCCGATTACGTTCGATGATCTCGAGCTGGCGATGAAGGTCGATTCGAAGTTCACGCCGGAGTTGTTGACCGAACGCGTCAAGAAGCTCCATGGGCAGCGGGTGTCGATCAAGGGATTCATCTATGCGGCTGGAATCTTCCAGCAGACGGGGATCCGCAAGTTTCCGCTCGTGAAGAACACGCAGTGCAAATTCGGGCCCGGCGGACTCGCCTACTGCGTGATTCTGGTATCGTTGAAGGACGGCGTGACGACGAACTTCACCTTGCAGCCGGTGACCGTCGAAGGCATTCTCAAGATCGAACCGTTCGAAGGTCCCGACGGCATCACGTGGTCGGTCTACCGACTCGAGGGCGAACAGGTCTACTAGATTCCCTTCGCCGTCGTGCCCGAAGTTCGTTGTTGTTTCCGGGGGTCTGTACGCCGAAATGAAACTGCTAAACCTGCCAAATCGATGAACGGCGACTACACGCAGACGCAATCCGATTCCGACCGGCAATGGGCGCGGGAGAAGAGTGCGCCGCGCGATCAGCCGCCAGCCAGCGTGCCGGGCGTCGACCTGGTTGATTTTCTGGGAGACGGAGCGTTCGGCGAGGTTTGGATCGGGGTGGACAACAACACGGGTCGGCGTGTCGCGGTGAAGTTTTTCGCTCGCCGCCAGGACGTGGCGTGGGCGGGGCTTGCGAGCGAGGTCGAGAAACTCGTCCTGCTTTCCAACGACCGGCGGATCGTTCAGCTTCTGAAAGTCGGTTGGCAGACCGATCCCCCCTATTACGTCATGGAGTATGTGGACTCGGGGTCGCTCGAGGACGACTTGCAGCGGAACGGACCATGGCCGGCGGCGGCCGCTGCCGAGTTGTTCGTCGAACTCGCCAAGGCCCTGCAACATGCTCACGGCAAAGGAGTCCTCCATTGCGACCTCAAGCCGGCCAACGTGTTGCTCGACCATGACCACCGCCCGCGCGTCTGCGACTTCGGGCAATCGCGATTGGCGCGAGAAACCAAGCCAGCGCTCGGGACGTTCTTTTTCATGGCTCCCGAGCAGGCATCGCTTGAGGCGACTCCCGATGTGCGCTGGGACGTTTGGGGACTGGGGGCCATTCTCTATGCCTGTCTGACGGGCCATCCGCCGTATTGGAGTTTCGAGGCGGATCGACGATTGCGAGCCGCCAAGGGTCTCGAAGAACGTCTGGCGTGCTACCGCGAGATTCTTGCCGAGGCCCGACCGCTGCAACTTGACCGACAGGCTCGTGTCGACCGGCGTTTGGCTTCGATTGTCGAGCGCTGTTTGGAGCGTGATCCGCGGCGGCGCTTCGCCAATATCCAGGAGGTTCTCGATGCACTCGAGCAGCGAGCGGCCGAACAGCGGCGTCGGCCGTTGGTCCTCTTAGGCGGTGTCGCTCCGCTGGTGTTGGTGCTGATTACGGCACTCTTTGCTTATCGGGGTATGCGGGGAGCCGTCGAGTCGGCGGACCGGGCGTTGACCCAGCGTGTGCGCAAGAGCAACGAGTTCGCCGCTCAGTTCGTGGCGGCTCGAGTAACTGCCGATTTGGAGAAGTACTTTACATCCGTCGAACAGCGAGCCGCCGACGGGAGGCTGCTCGAAGCTGTCCAAGAGGCGATCGAGGCATGGGAAGAAGTGCAAGAGGCCCAATCCGGCAACAAGGCCCCGGCAGTCGCATTCCCCGATCACCCTCGCCGGAAGGCGTTGCAGCAGCTCATGGAAAGTTGGATGGAGGACGCCGCATTGCCCCAAGTCGCCAGTTGGTTCGTGTGCGGCCCGGACGGGACGCAGTTGGCGGCCGCGTTCGACCGTCCCACGGCTCCGACGATCGGCCACAATTTCGCCTGGCGAACCTACTTCCATGGCGGCACGCAGGATCTGCCTCGCGGGAGTCAACCTTCCCACCATTTGGAACAAACGCAAATCTCGGCTTTGATGAAGAGTACGGCCACGAACACTTGGAAAGTCGCGGTGTCGACGCCGCTTCGCGATCCCAGGAGCCAACGGTTTCTGGGAGTCGTGGCCGTGACATTCGAGATCGGCCGATTCATTACATTCTTTGATCAGCGCAACGCGGCCGAATCTCGATTCGCCGTGCTCGTCGACGGTCGCAAGGGACCCTATTACGGCGTCATTCTCCAACATCCTCTTTATCAGCGTTGGCGAAGTCAGCAAGGATCCCTGCCCGAAGACTTGACCGACTTGCGGATCGATCTTGAGTCGGTTCGCAGCGCGATGGGCGTGAACTACCGGGATCCCCTGGCCGACCGGCCTTTGGGCGCCGCCTTTCGGCGTTCGTGGATTGCGGCGCTGGCCGATGTGCGCTTGCCCCGGCACCGCGATGAAGCGGCTCGCGACAGCGGACTGGTCGTCCTGGTCCAGGAAGACCATGACACGGCCGTGGCACCGGTCGTACAACTGGAAGCCGATATGCGGCGCGAAGGTCTCCTTGCAGCGGGACTGATCAGCATCACCGTGTTGATGGCCTGGTACTTGGTGCTTCGGCGCTTGGCGGATTCTGCGGGAGGTACTCGCCACGGAGCCGGGCCACGCCGCGATTCGTCGATGAGCTGAACTGATGCCCGACCTGATTGCCCAATCCCAGGACGCTTCCCACTTCTGGCGACAGCCGCTCGCCGACAACACCACGTTCTTGTTGGGCCGGTCGACCAGCGAACTGGCGGTCTCTTGGGACCCGCAGGTGTCGCGCTGCCATGCTCGACTCCTCTGGGATGGAGAAACACTTCATGTCGAGCGTGTCCCGGAGGCCAAAAACCCGATTTACTTCGAGGGGCAGGCGGTCGACTCATGTCGAGTCCAAGTAGGGCAGCGATTCGTCATCGGGACGACCGTGTTCCTGCTCATGGCGACTCCCGACGCACGCACGGAATCCCGCCCGACGCCCTTCTCGGTGCAGTCGATTCCGCGCCGCGAGCTTCAATCGCGGAAGTTCCACGAAGCAGCTCAACGCATCGACGCTTTGGCCAGACTTCCTCGACTGATCTCCCCCGCCACTAGTGACACAGATTTGGCACGGCGAGTCGCGGAGCTTTTGTTGGATGGCATTGCGAAGGCGAGTGCCGCAGCGGTGATCGAGTACGATCCGAGCGACGGAGGCCGGCATCGCGTATTGCATGGAGAAGCTCGAGGCCGCTTGCATACGTTCCGTCCCAGTTGGCGGTTGATCCGACATGTGGCCGAGTCGGGCGAGGGAAAGCTGCACTTGTGGAGCCCTCAGCCGGCGGACGGCGAGGAGTCGTGGGCGACCCAACAGGCCGGTGTCGATTGGGCCTTTTGCTTGCCGGTGGAGGGTGAAAGCCGGCTCTGGTGTCTTTATGTCGAAGGGGGCGAGGACCGAGACCACACGGCCTATCGAGATGTCGCGTTCGAGGATGACTGGAAGTTTGCGGAGGTGGTAGCGACGATGCTGGCCAACTTCCGCGCGGCGCGCATGTGGGAACGCCGACACGCTCACGTCCGACCTTTCTTCTCACCCAGCGTCTTGGAATGGCTGGATGGGGAATCGGGTCGGGGACTCGAGCCGCGCCAGGCGGATGTCTGCGTGCTCTTTTGCGACTTGCGTGGGTTTTCACGCGAGTCGGAGGTTTCCGCAGACGACCTTTTGCGGCTCCTCAAACGCGTCAGCCGGACACTCGGGGTCATGACGACCGAGATTCTGGCGGCCGGCGGGGTGATTGGGGACTTTCATGGCGATGCGGCGATGGGCTTTTGGGGCTGGCCGCTCGAGGGAGATGATTACGTTGCCGACGCTTGCCGAGCGGCGCTGCGAATCCGCCGCCGGCTTCCTCCACGCAGCAGCGACGTGGACGCTGGCCTTCCGGTATTCCGAGCCGGATTGGGACTGGCCAGTGGCGAGGCGGTTGCCGGGCCGATTGGTACCGCGGATCAACTCAAGGTCACCGTCTTCGGCCCGGTCGTCAATCGGGCGGCTCGCCTCGAGACACTCACGAAAACGCTCAAAGCCTCTGTGCTGCTCGACCAGGCCACGGCCGAGCGACTTGAGGACTCGAAACGTGCCGGAACCGACTGGCGTCTCCGACGGCTCGGGCGGGTAGAACTGCCGCGAATGGGACGTGTGGAGACCGTCTATGAACTTCTGCCTACCGAAGCCGAGGTCCCCGAAATCTCCGATCAGGCTTTGGACGACTTCGCCGCGGCGGTGGAGGCATTCGAGGCGGGGGACTGGGATCGGTCGTACGAGCTCTTTCACCGCGTGCCCCATTACGATGCGGTGAAGGATTACTACGTCGGACAGATCGTCCGGCACGACCGGCGGGCTCCCCCCGGTTGGGATGGCATCCTTCGGCCAGGAACGGCCGTGAATTGACAAGATGCCTCAGAGCCAAGTAGGCTAAAGGAGGCCCTTTGTGCCTGGATCTTCCACGAAATACTCTCGCCATCTCCAGCGCAAGCTGTGTTGGGGATGTGCGTTGCGACGACTCATCCTGGAGACTTTCCCTATGGCGATCCTTCGCTTTCCTTCGGTGACGCGGACTTCGGCAGCGCGGCTTTGCCTGCTGGCGGCTCTTCTCGCTTCGGTCGCGTCAGCCCAAAACGCCCCCAAATACCGGGAACTGCCGATCGTGGCGAAGTTCAAGACGAGTCGGGCGATTTCTCAAGCCAAACTCGTCAAGGATGGTGTGATTCTTGGCCGGTACGCCTTGAGTGACAAGCGAGCCGAGTTCCTCGAGTGGTACAGCGGCTACCAGTTTCGCCGGCTGACGCGGCACGAGTTCTTCCACGAGATGGACAAGATTCGTAGCGAACTGTTGAAAGACCTTCGGGGTGCTCGCGCGCCCGAAGTACATGATGTGCTCACCGATACTTATCTGCGCTTGGCTTCGGTGATCTGTAAAGACGCCAACTATTATCCGGCTTCGCGCGTCAACGCCATGTTGTTGATCGCATCGCTGAACCAGACCGAGGAAACGGCTCGGGCTCCAGCGGTCCCGTATGCTCGGTCCCTCTCTTTCATGCTCGACCAACTCAACAGCGACCGCCAGCTCGATGCCGTCAAGGCGGTGGCGCTCGTCGGTATCCTCCGGCACATCAAGCTGGCTCTGGTCAACCCAGCCTACACGCTCAGCGTGCCGCAGCGGGATCAAATTCTGGCGGCCATGCGAGCCGTATTGAAGCAGCCGAAACCGGACACTCGGTCTCCCGAGGCCCATGCATGGTTGCAGCGTCGGGCGATGGAGTCGGCTGTGCTCGTGGCTGACCTCAACAAGAACCCGGAGATTCTCCAGGAGCTTGCGAGCCTGATCGAGTCGAAAGAGGCCTCACCCTTGCTTGTGTGCGCTACGGCTCAGGCCGTCGGGCGACTGCGCGTCCCCCGCAACCTCCAGTACGATCCCCTGCCGCTAGCCCAGCGTTTGGGAGCTGCCGTCGTGCAGGCGGTTGAGCGGGAGGCCAAACGGCTAGCGGAACAGGAAAAGAAGCCGGGATCCGACACGATGCTGGACGGGTACGGTGGCATGGCGGGCATGATGGGGGGTGGCCGGCCGCCGGGGGGCGAGGCGTCGGACGAGGACGAGAACAGCCCCTATGGAGATTACGGGGGTGGGGATGAGAAAGAGGACAAGCCGAAAGAAGACGTGCCGGAAAGTCCCCCCGAAGTGACACGTTTGCGTCGGCTCCTCAAGTATCAGATTGTCTGTGTGCTGGAGGGCCTGCGCGGTCCGGCTCGTTCGGAGAACCTGGGACTTCTCGCGATGGCTGCCGGGGACGCCGCCAAACAAGCAGAACTGAAGAAGATCGCAGATGCCATCGATGCCGTCTTGGCTGCCACCGATCCGAAGAATCCCGACGATGCGTTCGCCAGCACTCAAGAGTTGCTCAAAGCCGTCCAAGAACGGCTGACGGAGCTGGAGGCGCTGCTTCCCGAGTCCGTGGTGGAAGGGGAAGAAGCAGACAAAGACAAGGCGCAGGAGGACGCGACGCCGGCAGAGCCTGGAGGCGATGAACCAGGCGGCGATGAACCTGGGGGCGACGATCCCAGCGATACACCGGCCGGTGCAGCCGGAGGGCAAGCCGGTGACGGCAACAAGAAGCAATAACCCCTGGGAACAGCGGGGTGAGCCAGCGGTAGGCGACCTGGTGGTCATGAGGACAACGGTATCACTACGACGACGCGTTCGCTCGCGCCGGTCGTTGTATGTCAGAGCGCTGGCCGGCTGGTTAGCTGTCCTGTTGACGGCCTTCGGCGCTCAACCCACAGCCGCGTGGATCGAAGATCCCGCTTGTGAAAACGGCATGGGCTGTGAAGAAATCTGCGTCGCCGAAGAAGCCTCCTCGAGCTGGTCCGTGGCCGATTTCCGCGATCCCAAACGTCGTGGCTCGTCGCTGGGACATCGCTTCAACCACCGGGTCATCTCGATGGCACGGCCGGGGCCCCTTCCCTCCGTCATCTCTCACTCAGGCCATCGCTGGACTCACGACTTGATCGCTCCCCTGCAGATTTGAACCCGCACGCCGCCAGTGCGCGACACGCTTGGCACCGATGGCTACCAGCGATTGTCCAACTCAAAAGGAAACATTGACACGAACGCATCCATCCCTTGCAGGGGAGATCCAGCTCATGCAGAAACTCGTCCAAGGCATCCACAAGTTCCAGAAGGAAGTTTTTCCAGAGAAGCAGAGGCTATTTGAGCACCTACAAGGGGGCCAGCAGCCGATGGCCCTTTTCATCACCTGTTCTGATTCTCGCATCGATCCCAGCCTGCTGACGCAAACCGAACCGGGGGAACTCTTCATTCTCCGAAACGCCGGCAATATTATCCCGCCTTACGGAACGCTCTACGGTGGCGAAGCAGCCACCATCGAATACGCGGTGGCCGTCCTGGGCGTGCAAGACATCATCGTCTGTGGACACTCCAACTGCGGTGCCATGGGAGGCTTGCTCGACGCGCAGTCGATCGAAAAACTCCCGGCCGTCCGCTCATGGCTCACCTACGCCGAATCGACCCAGCGGATCGTCGAGGAGAATTATTCGCATCTGACCGATCCATCTGCTAAACTCACCGTCACCGTCGAAGAAAACGTTTTGGTCCAACTGGAAAACCTGCGGACGCATCCCACCGTCGCCGCGGCCCTCAGTCGGAAGGCCCTCCACCTCCATGGCTGGGTCTACAAGTTCGAAACGGGACAGGTCTTCAGTTTCGATCCGGAAGAAGGCCAGTTCGTGGCACTCGAATCGGCGACCGCCGACATCCCCGAGAGTTCCCGGTTCCTCCCTCCGATCTGACAGGCCCCGTCAGCGGCGAGCCGGGAAGCCATCCACGAGACGGCGCCCGCAGCGCCTGTCAACGGAGGTTGATCATGGTCCTGGAATCTCGATACCCGCGGTCCCTTTCTGCTTGCCTGTTGGTTGTGGCGCTGGCCGCTGCGAGCCTCCATGCTCAACCGCCGGGCGCCGCACGAGCTTCGAAGGCCGCGTCTGGAACGACGGACTCAACCGAAGCACCTTCCGGGATCGTTCCCTGGAAGGCCAACCCTTTCTATTGGCAGTACGCCGGAAAGCCCGTGCTACTCGTGGGCGGCTCGGACGATGACAATCTCTTCCAATGGCCCGACGAACGCCTCCGCAGGCACCTCGATCTACTCGCTTCCGTCGGCGGCAACTACATCCGCAACACAATGTCGGATCGGCCCGACAAAGGGTTCGAAGTCTATCCCTTCTATCGGCAAGAGGACGGACGCTACGACCTCGATCGCTGGAACGACGAGTACTGGCGGCGGTTTCGCAGGCTGCTTGAGTGGACCGCCGAGCGGGGTATCTTCGTGCAAATCGAAATCTGGGACCGCTTCGACTACACCGACCAGGGTGGTCGCAATTACTGGCAGCGCCACCCCTACCACCCCAAGAACAATGTCAACTACACCGCCGAAGAAAGCGGCTTCGCTGACCGCTACCCTCAGCACCCCGGCGCCAACCGGCAGCCTTTTTTCTTCACGACGCCCGATCAGCGACACAACAAGATTGTGCTCAAGTACCAGCAGCGTTTCGTAGAGAAACTCCTCTCGATCTCGCTCCCGTTCGATCACGTCCTCTATTGCATCGACAACGAGACCTCCGGCGAAGAAGCATGGTCACGCTATTGGGCCACGTTCTTGCGCGAGCAGGCCGCAAAGAAAGGACGACGTATCTGTGTCACCGAAATGTGGGATGACTGGAACGTCACCGGCGGCCGACACCTTCGAACGTATGATCACCCGGAACTTTACGACTTCGTCGACATCTCCCAAAACAATCACAACAAACGCGACCGCCACTGGCAAAACTGCCTTGCCGTCCGCCGACACCTCCAGCCTCGCCCTCGTCCCATCAACACCGTGAAGACATACGGTGCGGACGGAAACAAGTTCCGCCATACCGATAACGACGGGATTGAGCGAGTTTGGCGGCACCTGCTCGGTGGATGCGCTTCGGTCCGCTTCCACCGCCCGCCCTCGGGACTGGGACTTGGAAGCAAGGCCCAAGCAGTGATTCGGTCGGTGCGTCTGGTCGAGAAGCGAGTACCATTTTGGAACCTCGAACCTGCGCTAGATCGGCTCTTGGATCGATCCCCGAACGAAGCATACGCCGCTTCCCACCCTGGGAAAGCTCACGTCGTTTATTTTCCCGCTCGAGGATCGGTACGGCTGAAGGCGCGGCCCGGCCGCTGGGACGTCATCTGGATCGACGTGTTGCAAGCGGCGGAAAGGAAGACCGCCTCGCTGCGCAGCTCGGGGACACTCGAACTGACGACGCCCGCTGACGGCCACTGGGTTGCTGTGGTAACGCGTGCCGCTGAATCCAAGACTAGCACCACGGGCGACCAGTCGACCGCCGAAGCACCAGTGCATGTCCTCTTCATCGGCAAGGAACCTGATCACCCATGGGGATCGCACATGTACTTGCACGTCTCCAAGGTACTCGCTCACTGCGTCGAACAGGGATCGGGCGCCAAGACGATCGTCGCCAGCCGTTGGCCGAAGGAAACGAAGGATCTCGACAAGGTCGACACCATCGTGATCTACTCCAACCCCGCAGCCGAATTGATGCTCGACGGACCCCACCGCGAAGCGTTTCAGAAGATGATGGACCGCGGTGTCGGTCTGGTCACCATCCATTGGGCCTCGACCGTGCGCAAAGAAAACTGGGAGCGGCTCGGACCGGCGTGGATGAAGATTCTCGGAGGCACGTGGATCAGCAATGTCGGTCTGAGCACCGATCGATCGACCCTGGTTCAACTCCAGCCGCAACATCCGATCTGCCGAGGCTGGAAGAATACGCCTTTCCGCGATGAATTCTACCTCAATCCGCGCCTCGGTCCCGACGCGGTCCCCTTGCTACAAGTGACCACGAAGGGGCAAAAGGTCGTGGTCGGCTGGGCGTATGAGCGTCCGGGAGGCGGTCGGTCGTTCGCCACGACGCTGGGTCACTTCTACGACAACTTCCAGCGGGAGGATTTCCGCAGGATGCTCGTCAATGCCATCTTGTGGACGGCCAAGCGGGAGGTGCCTCCTGGGGGAGCCGTCGTCGAGGTCGATGCCAACCTCCTGGCGCTGCCGCCGGAGCCCAAACCGGCGAAGAAGTGATCCTGGGTGCCTCGTTCCCTCGAGTGGCTACGGCCGGGTTCGAGCGTCCCTGGAGGTACGAAGTTGCCGCACGGGGACCCGCTGTGGTAAACTACAATCCCCTTTCTGACTCCCCTACCTTTCCAACGGAGTTCCCGCCATGAGTGATTCCTCTCCCACCGTGTTGCGCCGTACTTTTCTGAGCACCTCTGTCGCGGCTGGAACGTTGGCTGCGTTGCAACCGAAGACCTCTCGAGCCGCATCGGCGGCCGAAGATGTCGTCGTAGGCGTGATGGGACTCAGCCGCGGGCGAGCGCTCGCTACGGCCTTTGCGCGGGAGAAAGGAGTCAGGCTCAAGTATGTCTGTGACGTCGATTCGGATCGAGCCGAAAGTACGGCGCGCCTCTTGAAACAGAAAAACAACGTCGGCCCTCAACCGATCACCGACTTCCGCAAGATGCTGGATGACCCGGAAGTCGACGCCATCGTGAATGCGACCCCGAACCACTGGCACGGACCCGCTACAATCCTCGCGTGCCAGGCCGGCAAGCACGTCTACGTCGAGAAACCCTGCTGCCACAATCCGCAGGAGGGTGAGTGGATGATCGCCGCGGCCCGCAAGCATCGGCGCGCTGTCCAGGTCGGCACGCAGCGGCGCAGCGGTGCCGGTTGGCACGAGGCCGTTGCGCGGCTTCGAGACGGTGTGATCGGGCGCGTCTATCTGGCTCGATCGTGGTACAACAACGTGCGTGGTTCCATCGGGCATGGCAAGCCCGCCCCTGTCCCCTCGAACCTCGACTATGAACTCTGGCAGGGACCCGCTCCACGCCGGCCCTATCTGAGCAACCGCATCCATTACAACTGGCACTGGTTCTGGCACTGGGGCAATGGCGAGCTCGGCAACAACGGTGTCCATACGCTCGACTTGTGCCGCTGGGGGTTGGGAGTCGATTTCCCCACGCGGGTTGTCTCCAGTGGCGGGCGCTACCATTGGGATGATGACCAGGAAACTCCTGACACCCATACCGTTTGCTACGAATTCGAAGGCAAGATGCAAATCACCTGGGAAGGCAAAAGCTGCAACCGATATGGCGGAGGCTTTGTCACGTTCTACGGGACCGACGGCACGATGGAACTCGACCAGAGCGGCAATTTCACCATCTACGACAAACGCGCCAAGGTTGCTGACAAGTTCAAGGCACCGGCACGCGGAGACCGAGAGCATATCGCCAACTTCCTCGAGGCGATCCGCAACGACGATCCCACCAAACTCAATGCGGAAATCGCCGAGGGTCACAAGAGCACCCTCCTGTGCCACTTGGGCAATATCGCTCACCGAACCGGTCGCACGATCCACTGCGACACGCAGACCGGTCACATTCTCGGCGATGACGATGCGGCACAGCTCTGGCGGCGCGAGTACGAACCGGGCTGGGAACCCAAGGTATGATCCGGGCAGTCGCGATGCGCAGATGCGTTTTCTTCGTAGGAGCATGCGCCTGCGTGCTCCTGCCCATCGCGTTGAACGCTCAGACACCCAGGGCCGAAACGAAAGCGACTCCCGATGCCGTCGCCTCCAACCCGGCTCGTGAGGACCCCGCCTTGGCTCGTCTCTTCGAGAATCGAGTCGCTCCCCTCCTGCGCCAGCACTGCCTGAAATGCCACGGACAGGAAGAATCGCTGCGAGGCGGTCTGTCGCTTGTTTCGCGCGAAGATGTTCTGCGAGGAGGCGACTCGGGGCCGGCAGTCGACTTGAAGACGCCCGGGGAGAGCCTGCTGCTCGAGGCGGTGCATTACGACAGTTTCGAGATGCCTCCCGACGGGAAGTTGAAGGATGAGGAGATCGCCATCTTCGAGCGCTGGGTGCGGTCGGGACTTCCCTGGACACCCGGCGCCGAACGTAGCTCGCGCCGAGCAGAAGACAACGGCATGCAAGAGCGTCTCGAAGCTGCCGCCCATCACTGGGCCTATCAGCCGATCGCGAATTCCGTGCCACCGTTTGTCGACTCCGATCGGATCTCGACTCCCATCGATGCGTTCATCTTGCGTCGCCTTCATGACAAGGGATTGTCACTGGCTCCCGAAGCCGACAAAGCGACACTGCTGCGGCGCGTTTATTACAGTGTCACTGGATTGCCGCCGTCACCTTCCGACGTGCGAACATTCTTGGCGGACGATGCTCCCGACGCGTGGGAGCGCGTCGTCGACCGGTTGCTCGCCTCCCCGCAATATGGCGAGCACTGGGCGCGCCACTGGCTCGACCTGGTGCGCTTTGCCGAGACCAACTCTTACGAGCGAGACGCGGCCAAGCCGTTCGCCTGGCGTTATCGCGACTATGTCATTCGATCGTTCAACTCCGACAAGCCATACGACCAGTTCATCCGAGAACAATTGGCCGGGGATGAAATCGATCCACGGTCGGACGACGCACTCATCGCTACAGGCTTTTATCGGCTGGGCATCTGGGATGACGAACCCGTGGATCGCGAGCAGGCTTTGTACGACCAGCTCGATGACATTGTGGCGACCACGGGTCAGGTCTTTCTCGGGATCAACATCGGCTGTGCACGATGTCATGAACACAAGATCGACCCGATTCCGCAGGAAGATTATTACCGCTTCTTGGCCTTCTTCAACGGGATCACGCCTTACGGTATTCGAGATGCCAAGAGTGTAGAACGGTTCTCGGTGCGACCCTTGCCGTCTGCGTCTCATAAAGGAACCACTTCGAAGGACGACCGCGTCTTGTGTGTGACTGAAGTGGGATCCCGGCCTCGCCCGACTCATGTGCTGATCCGAGGCAGCGCTGCGGCTCGAGGCAAACCAGTCACTCCTGGATTCCCGCAGATCCTCGGGGGCGCCGATGCAACTCTAACGCCGGCAGCCGAAGGTGCGGCCTCCTGCGGTCGGCGGCGCATCCTCGCCGATTGGATCGCCTCCCCCGACAACCCTCTGACGGCACGCGTGATCGTCAATCGAATCTGGCAGTATCATTTCGGAAAGGGGCTCGTCCGCACGCCCAGCGACTTTGGAGTCTCCTCCCCGCCGCCGACTCACCCCGAGTTGCTCGATTACCTGGCTGGCGAACTCATCGCCGGGGGTTGGCGTCTCAAGCGCATCCACCGCATGATTCTCTTGTCCTCGGTCTACCGAGCGTCGAGTTCGATCGATCCGAAAGCCCAATCGATCGATCCGAGCAATGAGCTGTTCGGTCGTTTCCCATCGCGGCGTCTCGAGGCCGAATCGATTCGCGATTCGATCTTGGCCGTGCGAGGCGATCTGAATCTGCAGATGGGCGGCCCGAGTGTTTTCACCAAGATGCCCGCTGCCGTATTGGCCGGCCAGTCCCGCCCTGGGTCGGGTTGGGGAAAGTCGCCCGTGGATCAGCAGGTGCGGCGCACGATTTATATACACGTCAAACGGTCGCTCGTGGTGCCGATTGTCGCGGCTTTCGACGGCGCCGACACGGACACATCCTGTCCCAGTCGATTTGTGTCGACGCAGCCGACGCAAGCGCTGTTGATGCTCAATAGCGATTTTCTCCAGGAAAGCAGCCGGCGGTTTGCGGCCGACTTGAGGCGCTGTGTGGGTGACAACGAAGAGGCACTGGTGTGTGCAGGGCTTTGGCGAGTCCTCCAGCGGCCGCCGAGTCGGAAAGAGGTCGAACGGGGGCTGGCTTTCCTGCGTCGCATGGTTCAGCAGCACGGTGTGGGCGAAGCGAGAGCCTTACAGTACTACTGTCTGTTGCTGTTGAACCTGAATGAGTTCGTTTACATTCATTAGCGAGTTCTGAAATGGCCCGGCGATTACGGAAACGAAGGCGGGAATTCTGCGGGCGAACGCGGCGGGCTTTCCTTTGGGAAGCTGGCATGGGACTGGGAGGCGTGGCGCTCGCTTCGATGCTCTACCGCGACGGTTACGCTCGGTCGCCCCGCGATCCGGAAGCGTCGCCGCGCACCGCCAATCCCCTCGCACCGAAACCTCCTCATTTTGCGCCTCGAGCCCGTCAAGTGATCTTCTTGTACATGTACGGCGGGCCGAGTCACATCGATACGTTCGATTATAAGCCGGCCATGAAAGGGATGGACGGCAAGACGGTCCGTGTGAAAACGTTCGGACGGGCTGGACGGCGCAATCAAGGCCGGATCGTCGAGACGCCGTTTCGGTTTCGTCGATATGGCGAATCGGGCCAGTGGGTGTCGGAGATCTTTCCTCACCTGGCGACGTGCGTCGACGACATTGCGTTCGTCAAGTCGATGACGGCCGATTCTCCCATCCACGGGTCAGCCATGCTGCAGATGAACAGCGGCCGCATCCTCAGCGGCAGTCCGGCTCTCGGATCGTGGGTGAATTACGGCCTGGGAAGCGAGAATGAGAACTTGCCCGGTTTCGTCGTGATGCTCGACCCGCGCGGCGGTCCCATCAGCGGTGCGAAGAACTGGAGTTCCGGTTACATGCCGGCATCCTACCAGGCTACGGTTCTCCGTTCTCGAGGCGAGCCGATTCTCAACCTGGCACCGCCGGCGGGGATGACCGATGCCGTGCAGCGGGACTTGCTGGGGACGTTGCGGGAGTACAACGAGCAACATGCTCGAGCGCATGGTGGAGACCGCGAATTGGCGGCACGCATCGCCAGTTATGAATTGGCGTACCAGATGCAGATGTCGGCGCCCGAGGCGGTCGACTTGTCTCAGGAGACCGCGGCCACTCATAAACTGTATGGAACCGACAACCCGCGATGCCGCGTCTTCGCTCGTCAATGCTTGCTGGCTCGACGGCTGGTCGAACGAGGAGTCCGTTTCGTGCAGCTCTATTCTGGAGGCGCTCATAACGACGACAACTGGGACGCACACACCGACATTGTGAAGAACCACACGTTGCACGCCGGTGAGACCGACCAGCCGATAGCCGCTCTTTTGAAAGACCTGAAGCAGCGAGGGATGCTCGATGAGACGCTCGTGATTTGGGGCGGCGAATTCGGGCGGCAGCCAACGGCCGAATATGCGAAGGGAACGGGCCGAGACCACAACGCCTACGGCTTCACGATGTGGCTGGCCGGAGGAGGCATTCGGGGAGGCGTTTCGTATGGCGCGACGGACGAACTCGGGAGTGCGGCGGTCGAAAACCGTTGCCATGTGAAGCAGATCCACGCCACCATCCTGCATCTGTTGGGTCTTGATCCGAACCGACTTTCCTTCCCATTCCAGGGGCTCGACCAAAAGCTTGTCGGTGTCGAACCGGTCGAACCGATCCGGGCGATCATGCACGAGAGCCACGCCTGAGTTCCTCAAGGAAGGCTGCGCGCCTGGAGGCCAAGGCGGTTTTCCCGTAGGTCAGGCTTTCCAGCCTGACAAGAACAAACGCTGTTGCGGTCCACGATGTCAGGATTCTATGGGCTGACGCCCATAGCTATTGCATACCGCCGCTTCGCGGCTGATTGAAGGGATACCGCCTCTTCGCGGTCTCGGCGGCACGTAGGCGCGGCTTCTCGTCACAGCGATCTGACTTCTCGCTTCTCGTCCCCCTCACCGTCACTCTGGCGGCCTTCCGAAGTTTGGTTTTCCACTGCGTTCTTTTGGTGCTGCAAGAGTAACACTCCACATGCCATAAGGACAAATGACGCTATTGTCCCTCCTGCGACCGCAAGGCGCCCGAGTGAGTACGCCCGTGAACCCGCAACCCAGAAGTTTGTTGCGAGTACGACGCCAAAGACCAATAGCGAGTAGCCTACGATCTGATTCCACAACGCCGCGCGCCGTCCCTTGGGGCCTGATTCCCGTGCGATTCCATCTCTTGTCAGCATCCAGGGCACACCTTCATTGCAGTTGATATGTTTCAGCGCATTTTGCACCTTGCCCGTTATCCGCGAGAACATTTCATCCCGATTTCCGTCAGACTCGAAAGCCTGACATACGTGCTGCGGCGATGAACTGCGGCGAAGGGGCCAGTCCTTGCAAGTTCACTCTGCCACCACGTCCCGCTCGGGTTCATGGACAGTATTGCCATAGAGACGCCCCATAGCACTGAGAATGTACCTGCCAAGAGGAAACACGATATGGGATCGGCAGGCCCCAGTGCGAAGACGAGGACGACTCCAAGAAGCCAGACTGTCAACAATGCGACAGAGGCCTTGTGCTTGTGCATTCAGAGTCCTTTCCCATGTTAGGCTCACGACCCGCCAGCGCGCGATTTGCGACTCCAGCGGATGCGCGCGAGCAAGAGGTCTCCGCGGGCACCCCGCCGGGGCAGCCACTCGCCGACCGTGACCCACGACTCGTTTTCCGTCACGCGAGTCACATGGAAATTACCCATCAGGGCCACCTCGTCCGGAGCACGCACTCCATCGCCCACCAGTGGCAAAACAACACGTTCCGTTTCGCGTTTCAAACAGAGTCGCTCCGAGTCCACTTCGGCCACCCAGAGCGGACTGCGCCAGCGGATGACATTGCGGTTCGAGTCATCGCGCCGTGTGTAGACGAGGAACAGCCCGTCGCTATGCGTCAGCCAGTGTTGTTGCGTCGTCGACATGGCGACTGGCGTACCGTCGTCCCATTTCCACGCCGTCATTTTCTTGTACCGGATGCCGTCGTCGCTGACGGCTACGTATCCGTGTCCGTCTTCGGCTCGGATCGTCATGTAGAATCGATTCCGGTAGCGAGTGACGGACGGTTCGAGTAGACCGCGTCCGACTCGGTTCACCAACGGCGGTCCTACGTCGGCTACCTTGAGTTCTTCTCCGTCGAATGTGCAGTGTACGCCGGCAACGCTCCGGTGTTCGGACCGAGCGCCGAACGAAAACGCCATGATGATGTCGCCATTGGGCAAAACGACACGCTGGCCGCAGTTGTTCGTATAGATGAACGCTCCGCGAGGATCATCCCACTTGAGAATCTTTCGGGAAGACCACGTTCCATCGGGGCGACGTACGCTGTAGACGGGGTAACGGGCGAGTTGGTCGCTGGATCGAAAGCGAGGTCCTCGATAGAAGACGACGTGCCCCAGAGCCAGCACGGTTTGCGTCGGGGGATGGTACTGCGGGACGACATCGCACACTCCAGCTTCGAGCCCTGAGTGTTCCGGGACCGGTTGGCGCCCGAGGGCCTGAATCGGCCGAGGCGTCGTCCAGCTCTTTCCCAGATCGCGTGATTCAGTCCAGTGAACCGGCCCGAAATAATCCGAACCACCGATCGTCTGCATCGTCATCAAAACGATCGGCTTGTCTTCGGGAGTCGGCACGACACACGCTCGAGGATGAAACCACGTCACCCCCTTGCCGTCTCGGTTGCGCCAGATCGTCTCCTTGCGGATCGACGCGATCAGTCCGTCGTCTGCGCTTGCGGACTTTAGATCAGCCGTGCACGCACTCCCGAGCACGACGCCCACGAGCAGAGAAGTGCTCAGGGAAACGCTGCGGATTCCAGTCCGGATCATGTCGACTCGCCTCGTTCGCTTAGTCCAGTTCCTTGATCCAGATGTTGCGGAACTGCATGAGACTCGAGGCAGGGGACATCGTACCGTCTTTGCGCATGCCTCCGTGATGCTGGAGCCCGATGCGGCCTCGAGCCGGCACGCCAGGGAGTTCGGCGTTTTCGATCACCATCTTGTTGTTGAGAATGACCGTGAGCCGGTTCTTGACCATGATAATGATGAATCGGTTCCATTCGCCGACCGGACGGTCTGCGTTCACGCGAGGCGTCACGCCTGCTCGAATCTCCGGCGGTGTATCCTTGGCATGCCGATAGCCATAGACTTCTCCCGAACCGATCGGCCAACACCAGATGTTGACTTGCGCCCGCGGTGTGCCTCGCAAGAAGATCCCCGAATCGGCGTTCAGCATCTTGATCGTAATGCGTTTTCCCTTGGCATCGGTCAGATACGAGCCGTCGTGCAGCACGATGGGAACATCGTAAAGTCCGCTCGTCTTCTTGATGCGCCAATCGATCTTCAAGATGAAGTCACCATATTCTTTCTCAGTCCAGAGATTCTTGTCACCCTTCGCTTCGGAGAGGGCATCATAGTCGATCACTCCATCAACAACCTTCCAGTGACCGTTGTCGCCCTTGGGAACTCGCCAGCCGGTCAAGTCCTTGCCGTTGAACAGCGAAACGAAGCCGTCTTCTGTTTCGCCCTGGCCGAAAGCGGCCTGCGATAAAGAGGCGAGCAATAGCAGCGATGCGAGGCAGATCGAACCAAACTTTCTCATGGTGACACCTCCAGAGGCAGGCAATGGGGAGGGATCGGCGTGTCACTCTCTCGAGTGACATCTACCGCCAGGTGGGCATGGGTTGATTATAGCAGCGCCGTACCAGGATTGTCCAAGCGGGCAGGGGGCCTCGCGCGGAGACGAAGAGGGCCTCGCGCCAAGGCGCCAAGACGCAAAGAAGAACTATTGAAGGAGAGGGGACGATCGACGTCGATAGAAGGGGATTGTTTCTTCTGCTCACACTTCCTGCCGATTTCTTCCCCTTTGCGTCTTCGCGTCTTTGCGCGCCACCCTGTTGTCCTTTGCTGCTCGTGTCATTTGACTGGGGCCTCGCGCCAAGGCGCCAAGACGCAAAGAAGAACTATCGAAGGAGAGGGGACGATCGAGGTCGATAGAAGTGGCTTATTTCTTCTGCTCATACTCCCTGCCAGTTTCTTCCCCTTTGCGTCTTGGCGTCTTTGCGCGCCACCCTGTTGTCCTTTGCTGCTCGTGTCATTTGACAGGGCCTCGCGCCAAGGCGCCAAGACGCAAAGAAGAACTATTGAAGGAGAGGGGACGATCGAGGTCGATAGAAGTGGCTTATTTCTTCTGCTCATACTCCCTGCCAGTTTCTTCCCCTTTGCGTCTTGGCGTCTTTGCGCGCCACCCTGTTGTCCTTTGCTGCTCGTGTCATT
>WFWZ01000061.1 GCA_015490875.1 Planctomycetaceae bacterium | reverse complement strand
GAGGTGGGGGCGGGTTGGCAATGGACGAGCAGATGGCGGACCGGTTCGTGGCGGCGGTCGCGAGTCTCCTCGGGAGCGTGCTGTTGTGGGCAGCTTGGAGGCAGCCTCGCTGGTGGCGGGGCCTGCCGAAGGTTCAGTGGATCGAGCGTCGTTGGGGATCGTCATCGGCCCGATTGGTGTCGGCCGCAATGGGGGCGGGACTGTGGGTATTGGCCGGTGTGATCCTTAGCGGCTGGAGGATGGCCTGGTAGTCGTTTAGAATCGCTAGAGGGTGATTGCTGCACGGCGGGGAGGATATGATGGAACTAGATGAACTTTTCCGCGAGCTCGACCGATTCCACCAGCCGATCTCCGTTGCGGCGCTCAGCGACTGGATCCAACGCACGCCCTGCGATTTGGAGGTAGTGCGTCCGTACGTGCGATACCACCCCGACCACTACTTGCGCAACTTGATGCGTCGCGGCCCTGCTTATCAGGCACTGGTACTCTGCTGGCAGCCGGGCCAGCGCAGCCCCATTCATGACCACTGGGGGTCGGCGTGTGCCGTCAAGATCCTGGCTGGGACGGCCACGGAGACGCTCTTTGAGCAGACTCCAGAGGGACGCATTTACCCAGTGAGCTCCCGGTTTCTCTCCGAGGGGGCGACCATGGTGTCGGCGAGTGCCGACATTCATCAGGTTTCCAACTTGCAGTCCGACGGGAGGAATCTCATCACGCTGCATGTCTATTCACCACCGCTGCTGACGATGAATGTCTACTCGCTCACTGACGACTGGGTGGGCCAGTTCCACGATCCGATCAATCTGGAGTTTGTCGGTGGCGCCGGAATCTGAAGATCAACGAGGCCAGGGGCGAGCTTTGGTCGAATCGGCCAGCACTGGCGCCGCGCGCAGGTCTGCGGTACCGGACGGAGCCGGACTGGTGAGGGACCGTAGCCGACCGAGTCAGCCTGCTGCCGACTATCGGCAGGGGCTCAGGCCCCCGCAATTCAGCATTTCTTCGCTGATTGCATTGGTGACCATCGTCGCTTTGGTGCTCGCTTTGGCCGATGTGCTGGGCGCCTACGGAACATTCTGGCTCGTGATTTTTCTCGTTGCGGTGGCCGCGCATGTCGCAGGCAACGCCTTGGGAAGACAGTTGAAAGAATATGGCAACCGGCCACTGGATAGCCGTACTTCCACAGCCGCCCCGCCCCGGCGAACGGTGCGCTACGCGCCGAGGACTCGATTGAGCGATTACGGGGCACTCGGTTTCGGCACCGTGGCGCTCACGACGGCCGGCGTCGTCGCGTCGGCGATTGGAGGCGGATACTGGCTCGTTCACTCGATGGGGGACCACTTCACAGTGTCGACCCTTTTGGTCGCCCTGATCGCCTTTTCCGTGTTGGGAGGCATTTGGTCGTTCCTGATGGTCGGCTTTGTTTCGGTGGCGGTGGCGGCGTGGCGTCAGTCGAGCCGGCACAAGTGACCGGCACAAAACAATGCGCCAAGAGGTCTCGATGGGTATCCTTTCTAGGCCGGGACGCGACAGGGAGACGGGGAGACGGAATGAGCGAACGTGAAGCAGTTCGCAACGCGAGGGTTCGCAGCAAGATTGTAGCGACGGTGGGGCCGGCGTGCCGCCAGCGACTAGGGGAGCTTGTAGAGGCGGGCGTTGATGTGTTCCGCCTGAACATGGCGCATGGAACGCCCGAGGTGCATGGGGAGACGATTCGGGCGATCCGGGGACTCGAGCAGCAGCGGGGGCAGCCCCTGGCCGTGCTGGTCGACCTGGCTGGCCCCAAGATCCGTTTGGGGAAGCTGCTGCAGGATCCGTTGCCCGTCGAGCGAGGCCAGCATTTTCGGCTCCTCAGGGAAGGGCCGCCCCAGCGTGACGTCGACCTGACGTGCAGCTACCGGCAACTGTATGACGACCTGCAGGAGGGAGACGCCGTGTTGCTGGCGGACGGAACGGTCCGGATGCGAGTGACGCGGCGCGCGGCGGACCACGTCGAGCTGGTTGCCGAATCGTGGGGGGAAATCCGCAGCCACCAAGGAATCAATCTACCGGGTGTTGCGTTGCGCATGGACACGATCACTCCGGAGGATGCGAGTCATGCGCGTTGGGCCGTCGAGGCAGGCGCTGATTTCCTCTCGCTGAGTTTTGTCCGATCGGTATTGGATGTTCGGCAGTTGCGGCGGATCATCGAAGAGGCCGGACGCGCGTGCGGCCGAGAGCCTCTGCAGCACCCGGCCGTGGTTGCCAAGATCGAGAAGCGCGAGGCACTGGCCGAGTTGGAACCGATTGTCCAGGCTGCGGACGCCGTCATGGTGGCTCGAGGTGATCTGGGTGTGGAGGTCGACGTTGCGGAAACGCCCGTCGTACAGAAACGGATTCTGGCGGTGTGCCACAAGTATGGCCGGCCCGCCATCGTGGCTACCCAGATGCTCGACAGCATGCAGTCTTCTCCTCGCCCCACACGTGCGGAGGTTACGGACGTTGCCAATGCCGTGCTGGACGGTGCCGACGCCTGTATGTTGTCGGGTGAGACGGCGGTCGGCGCGTATCCGGTCGAGTCGGTCGCGGTGATGAATCGGGTACTGCATTACGCCGAACAAATCATGTGTGGGCGCGGAGCTGTCCTCTCGAGCGAGGCGACTCCCCGGGCATTGCACCGGATAACAGCGGCTGTCGTTGCCGGGGCGGGCGTGGTGGCCGAGCAGGCGGACGCCAGCCTCGTTGCCGTCTTGACGCGGAGCGGCGCCACCGCCTTGGCACTTTCGCACCAGCGGCTTGCCATCCCCGTGCTCGGGGGCAGCCACATCCCGGAGACAGCTCGGAAGATGTGCCTTTATTGGGGCGTCGAGCCGGTCTGGGTCGATGGGCAAGATGCCGAGGGTGACGGTTCGAAGGTATTGTTGCAGCGGGCCGAAGAACTTGGCTGGCTCGAGCCGGGGGCGCGGATCGTCTTCGTCACTGGTCAAGGCGTCGTTGGGAGAACGCACAACGAAGTCGCCGTGTATGAAGTGCCGGCCGAATAGGTGCGATGTTGGCTTGTGGGGGGAGGCGTGCCGAGCTCGTCTTACTGGCAAGACAAAGCGGTTCTCCTGACGGGAGCTTCTGCCGGGCTCGGATTGGCCCTGGGAAAGACCCTTGCGCAAAGGGGCGCTCGCGTTTTGGCCGTCGCGAGGGGCGAACGGCGATTGCAAGAGGCCTACCCGAGTGCGGAAGCGGTCTCCTGCTTCCCTGCGGACGTCACGAATGCCGCTCAGATGCGCAAGGCAACCGAGGCAGCTATTTCCGAGTTTGGGCGGCTCGACGCTGTCATCGCGTGCGCTGGGCGATCCGACCGAGGGCGTATCGAAGGGCTCACGGCGGAGCGAGCCAGGGATCTCCTCGATCTCAACTTCCTCGGGGCCGTGCGGACCGTGCAGCCGGCACTTCCCCATCTTTTGAAGACGCGCGGACACGTCGTTTTGATCGGATCCCTGGCCAGCAAGACGGCCGGTCCTTATTTGGGCGCTTATCCTGCCAGCAAATTTCCGCTGGCCGCCTATGCCCAGCAATTGCGTCTGGAACTCGGCAGCCGCGGCTTGCATACGCTCTTGGTATGCCCGGGCCCGATCGCTCGTGCCGACGCCGGGAGCCGCTATGACACGATGGCTGCTGATCTTCCTCCGGAAGCTCGAAGGCCGGGCGGGGGAGCCAAGCTGAAGGGGCTATCGCCTGAGCGAGTCGCCGATGCCGTGCTGCGGGCGTGCCAAAAAAGGCGCGTTGAGCTGATTCTTCCGGCCAAAGCCCGCTGGCTCTTGGTCCTTCAGCAACTCAGTCCGAAACTTGGCGACTGGCTAGTGAAGAAAATGACCACCGATCCCCACCCACCGACCTCATGATCGGCGCAGCGGGAGAGCTCGGTGTAACTTCTCACGACTCGCGTCAGTTCGTCGTCAACTCGATGCGACCCAGGTCGACCGGCTTGTTCTCCACCACCGTGAACTTGACCTTCGACTGTTTGGGGTCTTTGTAGCGACCGTTGAGTTTGTCAGGACCGCCATACTGATTGGTCAGGTAGTTCATCTGCCCCCATTCGAACGTGAGCACGTATTCGCCGGCGGGCAGTCCGTCCCCAGTAGAAATCGACGAGATGGTGAATTCTCCCTTTTTGTTGGTAAACGCCTGTCCGATCGACGCGATCGTCTTGGCATTTTCCGCCGTCGGGTGACAGCGGACGGCTACCATGTCGCGAGGCTGGCCGTCGATGATGACGACTCCCTTCACGGGCGTCATCACCACCTCCTCCTTCTTTTTCGAACAACCCGCTATCGTCCAAGCGGCGACGAGCCCGGCCACCATGGCGCCTCGTGCCCAGACCGCCGCACGTCTTCCCATCATCATGTTGCTCACCGTCGTTGCAGACTCCTATCCAAGTTGCCCGTTCGTATTCTTCCGGTAGAAAGGGACGCTTCCGGCGTCAGTCTCTCCATTGGAACTTGTCGCCTTTCACCCGAGTAATCGCCGCGGCGAAGGAGCCCGCGTCGATGCTTTCGGACATGTCCTGGACCGAACCATCGCACATCAAATAGAGGACACGTCCGGGGTGGAAACTAAAGAAGTTCAGACCTCGCAGGTTCGTGCAGTTCATCGCACAAGGACCGCCATCGGGACCGGGATTTCCGTCTTGGAGCGACCCGGACAACCAGTGTTCGCCATTGAGGAAATCGCCCCATCCCCCACCGTTTAGTCCATGGAGGATGCCGCCAAGATAACTCATCGGAATGCGCTCGGTATAGCGATAAATGTGAGGCGATCCCGCGCGCTCACCGATCATGATGGTATTGGAGGTGCCATCCTTGATATCGGTCGCCCGGTTTCGCGGAACGTAGGGATCGAGGAAGAAGTAAGGTTGCAGGGCCCCGTGCCGAGAACCACCAGGGTTGCCGTTGTACGCGATCCGAGCATACAAGCCTCGGACTCCCGTGCTGACGCAATAGTCGGAGATGGCGCCGCGCCAGGTGACATCGAGCGGGGGAAGTCCAGGGCCACCGGCGTTGGCGGGAATCTTGCCTTCGTAGTGGTATTCGTCCTCGAGCCGAGAAACCGACGGACAAATAAAGACGTTGAGTCGTTTGTCAATCAACTGCAAGTTTCGTTGGACCAGGACTGGATTGAAGCCAATACTCGCCGCCTCGCGGAATGCTGGAACCTCACTGGAATAGCGATTGAAGATTTCCGTATATTCCAATTCATACAAGATGCGCGTGGCCCAGTTCTGAGCATTGAGGTTTCGGTCCAACATCCACGCATAGGGGAACGACTGATACTTGTCGTGGTAATTGTGCATCGCCACGCCGATCTGTTTCAGGTTGTTCGTGCACTGGATCTTGCGAGCGGCTTCGCGAGCCATTTGGACCGCCGGCATCAACAGGCCGATCAGTATGCCGATGATCGCAATAACCACCAATAGCTCTACGAGCGTAAACGCGCGACGACGATGAACCTGAACGTGCATGAGAACCTCCGGACGGATGGAATGATCAATGAGTGGAAACGACCTGACCGATACCTGGACCGGCCATGGGCCGTCGCCACGATGAGTTGGACGATGCACTCTGGCCGATCGATGAGCTCCACGATTTTCCGGCGGCGGAACCTGCCTCACCCGCTCCGCCACACAACAGTGCTATCTTATTAGTTTACGGAAATGTCATGGAATCGCAAGCCATGTTATGGTTTTGGTGCTATTGGGGGATATGAGGTCGGCTGATGAGGCGAGAAGTGTCGGGCGGGCGTGATGGGGAACACTGGCGTGATGGGGCAACGTTCCTTTCGGAGGCGCGGGGCGGTGACTCGCGGAGACGCGCGTCGTTTTCTCGCGGAGGCGCAAAGAGCGCCGAGCAGGATTATGTGGAACGTTCGTTGCTTTGAAGGTTGAAATTCGCCTGTGGCCTGACGCCGCTTCGCGGCTAAGTCGACCAAGCCGCGTTTTCAGAACGCGCCGCCGCGGTTTTCGAAATGCGTGGGCAGATCCCATTGCGGAAGGCCACGATCCATCCAGTCGGCGATCCATTCGATCAGCGTTTCGGCCGGCACCTGCGGACGTCCGAGTTGCGGGTAGGAGGCTGTGGCGTCATTGAGGAAGGCGTCGGGAGCTTCCGTTCCGCTAAAACGCACATCGGTGTCCCACAGTTCCGCAAAGCGAGCGGCCACTTCGCGGACCGACAGGATTTCGGCACCGGCCACGTTGAACTTGGGTGAGGCGGCGTCGGCGTACGGAACGGCGCGCAGCGCCATGCGGTTGGCGTCGCCCTGCCAGATCACGTTGACGAACCCCATCGTAACGTCGACCGCTTCTCCTTGGCGGACCTTCTTGGCGATGTCGACCAAAACGCCGTAGCGCATTTCGACGGCGTAGTTGAGTCGCAATAAGACGGACGGTGTCTGGCACGTCTGTCCGAAGAACTCATACATGCGTTCTCGTCCCAAGACCGTATGAGCGTACTCGCCAACAGGCCGAACGACGTCCTCGACCGTCGAGCCGCCACAGTCGACCGGTACCATGCCGTAGATGTTTCCCGAGGAAAACGCTGCAATGGGCGTCTGAGCGTAGCGTTGACAAAGGAGCGCCGGAAGGAGGACGTTCGTGGCCCAGGTCATGGGGGCGGCCGTCGATGTCCCGAATTTGAACCCGACCATGCTGATCACCAGCCCAGCATCGGGCAGATCCTGTACCGCCTTTGGATCAAGCAGGTCGGCGCGAATCGGTATGATGCCGGAGCTCTCCAGTTTGGTTGCCAAGTCCGCGTTTCGGAAACGGCTGACACCGTAGACTCGGCTTCGTCGTCCCGCTTCATCCAACGCGCGGCGCGCCATCCGCGCCAGACTCGGGCCCATCTTTCCGCCGACGCCGGCGATGACGATGTCTCCGTCCACATCGGCTAGCGCTTCGACCACTCCTTCGTCGGGCTCACTGAGTCGCGCTTCGAGTTCATCGACGGAGGTGGGGGGAGAGAGAGTCATCGTTGACGCGGCGCCTCATTGAATAAGCGGGGGTCGTAAGGATCCCGAGACCTCACGGGGCGTGAGGAGCCTTCGAAGTGACGTGGCACTTCGGGTGTCGGAAGTTGGGACAGCACCGTGGGCCCCACAGCATCGGGCAGCATCTTCTCCGGAAGATCCGGACTGGGGGTGCTCAACCGACTCAGCCACTCCGCGAGAACCTTCCATTCGGGATCTTCCGGCGATAACGGTGGGTTCGTCAGTGTAGCGGCGTGGGCTCGAGTCGCAAAGTCGGCGAGGCGGCTGGCTGAGGGCGTGCGGGGGTCGACCTGTCGCAACGTGGTTCGCAGGTTATGGAGGGAAGTGGAAGACCGCTTCCGTTCGGAGGGATGAGGCGGGAGGAGACGAAACGCGAAGTCCCCTCCCGGACCGTGACATCCCACCATCCCGCAACGCTGGAGAAGCACCGGTTCGACACGGTCGAAAAAGAAACGCCGCTCGGCCGAGGGGACCTCCTTCCACGAGAGGCCGGTTTGGGGGCTTCCGGAACCTTGAGGAGACGGCGACGTCGAAGTCGCGTGACGCCGTAGTTGCTCCTGCAAGGCCGCGAAGCGAGCATCAACGCGGCCGCTCACCCGTTGCGACCGCAAGACCTGAGCTGCTCCTTCGGGATAGTTGTGCCGCAGCGCCCAGAACCCAAGCGACAACCAGGCATCTGTATTTTGGGGATCGAGTCGAGCTTGGCGCCAGGCGAACGCTTCGGCCATGGACGGGAACCGAGCCAAGACGTGTTGTTGGGGGAGTATGACCCGGCCGCCGCGCGTCAATTCGACCACCCACTGATCTCGCTCGCGCCTGGCGGTGCCATACAGCACGGCGTCATTGGTCAGCAACACCACTGGCCCGTCCCCCCAGGCCAGCGTCCCGGTTAGGGCCACGAGCATCACGGCGGCTGACGACCAAAGCCTGCTGCACATAGCCACTCTCCTTGCACGGCATCCCAGATTCCAGCCGGATTCTTGCGAGCGGCCATGGTATGCGTGGGGCACTGGCGTGGCAAGAGAAACTGGGAAGTCTGTCAGACGGGTCGCCAGTTCAGTTGCCCGCAAAAAGGTGGCAATAACTGTCGTACCGTCGCAGGTCGATCTTGCCGGCGGCCACCGCCGCCTTCACGCCGCACTCGAGTTCGTGGGTGTGAGTGCAGTCGGGAAAACGACAATAGTTCAGATAAGGACGGAACTCGCGAAACGCCGATCCCAGCTCCTCGGGAATAACATCCCAAAGCTGCATTTGGCGTATCCCCGGTGTGTCGACGAGATAGCCGCCGCGCGCAAACGGAATGAGAGTTGCCGTTGTGGTCGTATGCCGTCCTTTTTCCGACGCCTTGCTGACTTCCGCAACACGCAACTGGAGTGACGGATCGATGGCATTGAGTATCGAACTCTTGCCGACGCCACTTTGGCCTACGAAAACGGTCTGGCGGCCCGCCAGTTCGTCCGCCAGACGGGCGATCCCGAATCGACTGGAGGCGGAAAGAAAAAAGAGACGGTAGCCGAGTTGACCGTAGACACCCGCCAGAGGCTGGAGTTCGGCGGGATCGACCAGGTCGATCTTGTTCAGGCATATCAGCGGCTCGATTTGAGACATTTCGGCGGCGATGAGAAGCCGATCGATGAGGTTGGGCTTGAGAATCGGCTGAGCCACGCTCGCCACGATGGCGATCCGGTCGACATTGGCCACGAGGACGTGCCGTCGGCCGCGGACCATGCGTCCCAGGACGCCCCGTCGGGGTTCTACCCGTTCGATGACGCCCTCGGTTCCCTGGACGGGACGCACCATAACCCGGTCCCCCGCCACGACCACGTGCCGGTCATCGGTGGCCAACGTGCGCAAAAGCCGCCTCGTGACGCACTCATACAAAACGCCGTCGTCCCCCAGGACCTCGCTGATCAATCCCCGGACGGCCAGAACGCGTCCCGGTACACACTGCGAGAGATCAACCTCGGGTAAGACTTCGAACGAGCCTTCTTCCCCTGCGACCCGCGTGCCGACGACCGTCCGTTTGCGACTGAGTTCCCCTTTGCCACTGACGCGTTCCCGTCCCGGAGCGTCTTCGACCTTCTCCTCGTCTTGCAGAAACTTCCGCGTGACGTCCCGGACTCGCTGACGCGATTCGTGCTTCTTGCGAAACGTGGCTCGCAGCTTGTGCCGACCCTTCTTACCTCGTGCCATACCCGTCAATCCGAATCCTTCGAGGGGGAACGTTCCGTCGGCTGCGTGGTTTCCGGCGAGATTTCGGATTCGGGCACCGCACCGGAAGCGCGAGCAGCCGGCCGGGGAGAAGCACTCGAGCTTTCACCGGCGTGAGTCTGAGTGGTGTCGGTCTCACTCCCTTCACCCTCGTCCGATTGGTCCTGCCAAAGGGGCGCCCCCAAGATCTCGCGGATCTCGGCTTCGATCAGCTCTTCTTCTTTGAGCAGCGCGCTTACCAGTTGCTCAAGTTCACCGCGGTATTGCTGAAGAAGTTCCTGCGCCTGGCGGTCCGCTTCAATCAGCCACTTGCGGATCTCCTGGTCGATCTTCTCCAAGGTGGCGTCGCTGACCAGATGAGCTCGCTGGAGTTCCCGTCCCAGAAACGGGTCATCTTCAGAAAGCTTGACACTCACCGGTCCAATCGTCTTGCTCATCCCCCAGTGCGTGATCATCCGGCGCGCCAACTCCGTGGCTCGCTCCAAATCGTTCTCCGCCCCAGCCGTCGTCTCACCGAAGACCATGCGCTCAGCAGCACGGCCGGCCAGCAGGACCACCAGCCGGTCCAGGATCTCGCTTTGCGTGATGCTGAATCGATCCTCGGCCGGCAAAATCTGCGTGGCGCCCAACGCTCGACCGCGAGGAATAATCGATACCTTGTGGACGCGATTGCCTCCCTTGAGTTTCCACGCGGCAATCGTGTGCGCGGCTTCGTGGTACGCGGTGCGCCGCTTCTCCTTCCCCGTGAGAATCTCCTCGCGCTTCGGTCCCATCAACACCTTGTCGCGCGCGTACTCGAGATCGGCCATGGAGACACGTGTTTTGTTATGGCGAGCCGCCCACAAAGCGGCTTCGTTGACGATGTTGCGGATGTCGGCTCCTGTAAGCCCCACCGTGGCGTCCGCCATCCGCTCAAGGTCGACGTCGTTGTCGAGCGGAACCTTGCGAACGTGGACTTTGAAGATTTGGAGCCGACCTTTGCGCGTGGGGCGGTCGACAGTGATGTGTCGGTCGAAACGCCCAGGACGCAACAGAGCGGGGTCGAGGACGTCCGGGCGGTTCGTCGCGGCTAAGACGATCACCGAATCGGCTGGCGTAAACCCGTCCATCTCGCTGAGGATCTGGTTCAATGTCTGCTCGCGTTCGTCATGGCCTCCTCCCAACCCGGCGCCGCGTTGCCGTCCCACCGCGTCGATCTCGTCGATGAAGATGATGGCGGGAGCCTGAGCCTTGGCCGTGCGAAATAGGTCCCGCACACGCCCCGCTCCCACACCGACGAACATCTGGATGAACTCAGAACCGTTGACCGAAAAGAACGGAACTCCTGCCTCGCCGGCCACCGCGCGTGCCAGCAGCGTCTTTCCGGTTCCCGGCGGTCCGTTCAACAGCACGCCCTTAGGGATACGCGCGCCCAACCTTTGAAACTTCTGAGGTTCCCGCAAGAACTCGATGATCTCCTCCAACTCCGCCTTGACCGTTTCGATCCCCGCCACGTCGTCGAACGTGACCGCTTCGTTGGTGGCTTCGTAGCGGCGAGCCGGACTGCGGGTGAAACCCGAAAGGAACCCGCCCGGAGCTGTCGGGTCACGCGATCGCCGGAGCATGATCCACATCCAGGCAAGCAGCACGATCGGGAGGAGAAACATGAGGGCGTAATAGAGATAGACCGCCGTTCCGGCACCCGTGTTCCGCACCCTTGCCCCGTGCGCGATGAGTTCGTCGATCAGTTTGGACCGCGCCTCATCGCTGCCGGGCAACACCACGCGAAAGCGTTCGGGTAGTCGCTCGGCGCTGGAGGACTTGCCCGAAGCCGGTCGGTTCCCCTGGTCCCCTCCCTCGCTGCCGAGTGTTCCCTCAGCGGCCGACTTCAGCGGGGGGTTGCGGAACTGCCCCGTGGCGGTTTCCCCTTCGATGGTGACCTCGGACACGTTGTCCTGCCGGATCTGCTTGAGGAAGAAATCGTAGGTGATGTCGGCGATGCGCTGCTGCGGGAGGTAGACCAGGAGTGACAAGAGGATCAATAGAAGGATGACCGTCCACCAGGGAAACCGAGGCGGGCGACGGCGCAGAGGCCCCGGCCCGCGCGGCGGGGAGTTGGGCGGACGTTGGGAGGGTGTAGAGTTCATCGATCGTGGATCACTTCGTGGTCGCCTCGAGCAGGGCAAGGCGGTCCCTCTTGGACCGTCTTCCCTTCCCGCCTAGCATTGTATCTCATGAATGGCCAACCGACGATGGACCCTAATGCCGCCCCGCGCCGAGGTGTCGTGGCCGTGATTCTCGAGCGCGGCCGATTCTTGGTCATCCGCCGTTCGGCTCACGTCGCCGCCCCCGGGATGCTCTGTTTCCCCGGCGGAGGTGTCGAGCCGGGAGAGAGTTTATCCGAAGCGATTCGGCGCGAGTTGCGCGAAGAGTTGGCACTCGAGGTGATCCCCGGTGAACTCCTCTGGGAATGTACCACGCCGGGCGGGGTCCGACTCAGTTGGTGGCGCACTCATCTCCAACTGCCGGCGACTCCGATTCCCAATCCGGCCGAAGTGGCCAGTTGGCATTGGATGACCGCCGCGGAAATCCAAGCTCAACCCGCCGTCCTGGAAACCAACCTCCGGTTTCTCGAGAACTGGCGAAGCCGTAACGCTCCCTCGCGCGTCTGAGGTCCGCGCGTGTCTCTCGCAGAGGTGCAGGGGGTTTTCTGTCGCGGAGGCGCAAAGAGCGCGGAGGTTGTTTTCTCGCGGAGGCGCAAAGAGCGCGGAGAGGTTTTCTTAGAGAAGAATGGGACGCGGTACAGGTTGTGATAAGGTCTTGGCGTTTTCTGGCGACGGCTTGAAATGCTAGCTTAGCCGCGAAGCGGCGTCATGGAATAGCTGTGGGCGCGAGCCCACAGACGGATCCACACGCACACTCGAATCTCCCCTCTCTATATATCGTTCCCCTCAGCGCTCTCCGCGTCTCCGCGAGAAACACCCTTCGCGTCTCGGCGAGAGTACCCCCTCCGCGAGACACCACCCGGTTTCACGGACGCTCGAGTTCCGGTGCTTCGGGGATCCACTCCCACAGCTCCGGTTCAAACTGCAGCATTTGCAACGTGCGTTGCTGCTCGGGCTCACCTACCAAACCCCGCTTGGTCGCTCGGCTAGCAGCGGGGCTCCAGGGCGACCATGGATTACGGGGCAGGGGCTGGGGGAGTTCCTCCCCATACCACGAAGGAGGTTTCATCCGGAGTTCTTCGAAGGTGTACGAACGCCTGCCTCCTTCAAAGCCCTCCCCTTGGACCCGCAACGCGACGCCGGTTCCCGCATAACGATTGCGGCGGCCGGTCAGCTCCGGAGGCCTCCACTGTTCTGCTTCGATTCCACGGAGGTCGACGACTGCAACGGGCGGATCGCTCGGTTCCACCACGGTAACGCAATGGGTCAAGTGGAGCGCGAGTTCGGGGGGAGTCGCTTCGAGCGGACTCGATTCGGCCAGCATCAATCCCCTTGCTGCAAAGAGCAACACATCTTCGAAGTGGAGTTCCACGCGCGGAGGCGGGCTGGGATCGAGCGACGGTGCCGGGCGAACCATTGCCGCTCGCCCCGGCGTCACCAAAATACCCTGCCTCCATGAGAACAGCATCGAGTCCCCTGACTGCTGGCATACCAATGTCGCTTCGCCTCGGACAAGGCAACGTTCCAACCAGATCTGCGGCGCCGTGTTCGTTTCGTGCGGTTCGGACGAATCCCCGGTCATTCCGACCGGCTGATTCGGCACGACTCGAAACACGGCGACGTTAGGATGCACGGCAAATCCCTGCTCGTCGACGTTCGAAATCGTGAACGTGCAGTCCCGGAACGTGGCTTCGATCGCTCCCGCGAGTTCGAACAACGACCATCCCTGTCGGGCTTGAAGCGTTGGATCCAGGTTCCATACCCAATGGATTCCTTCGAACGTCCAGCGGGCAGGCCCAAGGGCGATCATGGGGGGCTCCAGCCCGTGAAGACCTCCGTTTTCGTCGGGCGCGATGGCAAGGACGACCTGGTGTCCCTGAGCGGCGCGGAGAGACATGGGACGTTCCCGCAAAAGACTCCATTCTGACAACTGAGCCCGCAGGGTTTGGACGCCGTCCCACGCCAGGACGATCTGGCGCACCGAGGGATGCTCGGCGGCGTAACGGAGTGCCTCTTCGAGTGTCGCAAAGCCGACTTGTCCCACGGCCTCGGCTGCGTACGGTCCGACTTGTATGATCTGCGGCGATGGAGTCACGGTGTCGGAAGAACCTCCTGCCGAACCACCCTTCGCCTCCGATGCCACGGCCGCCGGTGAATCCACTGGAGAAGAAACCGACGAGGAAGGCCGCTCCGGCAGGGTGGCGGGCGTCGCGGGCTCGTCGGACGTTGGCGGATCGGATCCCGCGGCGGGTTCCATAGTTCCCTCGCCAGTGGGGCTCGCCCCGGGATCGGGCTCGTGGGGAAGATCCGGGCGTCGAGATCCCCGTTCCCGCTCGGCGGCCACCCGGATCTCGGGCCATCCTTCCGTCTCGTGGGAAACGGGAACCGACTCGGACAAAGCAGCCACGGCGATGATGACCGCCGCCGCGATGAGCCATGGAACGGCGCGTTCCCACCAAGCGGGACTTCGCTCAAGCGGCCGCGCGCGATGACGCCAAAGTGGATCGGCAAGGGCCATCCCCCGGTCCTCGGCGATGGCCAGCAACGCGGCAATGAGGTCCTCGGGAGTCTGAAAACGGTCAGCCGGACGCTTGGCCAGTAACCGGTCGACAATGGCAACCAGCCCCGAGGGAAGATCGTCGCGAAAGGCTCGCAGATCGGTCGGGCGTTCACTGCTGTGGCTGAGCAGCTTCTGAAGTACGGTGCCCTCGGGAAAGGGCGGCTGTCCCGTCAGCATGAAGTACATCGTGCAGCCCAGCGAATACAGATCGCTGCGCACGTCGGCTTCACGAGGGTCGCGCGCCTGCTCTGGAGAAATGTAATCGAACGTCCCCAACGTCGTCCCACTGGCCGTCAGGTCGTGGTCGGGAGCCGTGACGGGATCATGGTGCAGACGGGCCAACCCCATGTCGACCAGCTTCGCCTGACCATCCTCCTGGATCAGAATGTTTGACGGTTTGATGTCGCGGTGGATGACATTCCGTTTCCAGGCGTGGTCGATGGCACTGGCGATTTGGAGCGAGTAATCGATGGTTTCTTCGACCGACAATGGCCCCTTGTGAGCCACCAAGTCGCGGATGTTTACGCCCTCGATATACTCGAAGACGATATAGTTCCAACCTCGGTCTTCCCCCACGTAGTAGACCCGAGCAATGTTCGGATGATCGAGTCTGGCGGCGCTTTGAGCCTCGTTGTGGAACCGCTTCAGCGACTCTTCGGTCTGTTGTTGCGACAGGACTTTGACGGCGACGGAGCGGTCGAGGGAGAGGTCGTGAGCGCGAAAGACGACGCCCATGCCTCCGCCGCCGATGAACTCATCCAGCCGGAAATGGCCAAGCGTGCTGCCGACGAGGGCCGGTCCGATCTCGCGGGACAACGGTCCCAGCGGAAGTGGTTCCGCGAGCGGAGCACGTGCATGGACGACGGTCGGCTGTTCGTCCAAAGGAGCGCGTGGCATGGGGCCAGTGCTGTCCCCCTGCGCCGGTGGTGGCGCGGAGGGATGTGCCGTACTGGGCATATGCGAATCGGAAGGATGTTTCTCTTGGCCACTCATCAGCTGCTACCACCTAGAGACGGACCCTTCCCGTTTGTCGTGTCTGCGCCAGGCCCACGCCGTCGGCCACCAGCTTGCCTGATCCCTTCGGAGACAGCCGCCTCGGCCAGACCGTCGTCCGCTCACCGAGGGAACCGAACAGAACGCATTGGATAAGATGAGAATCACCCAGATGCCTGCTTGGATGCCGCCGTCCTTTGCCGCGCGTGCGTCAAGGGTCGTCCGGGGACCTTCGGGAAAACCACAAGCCGTAAACACCCTCCCGCACCACCTGTGACCTTTAGTGTAACTCAGTTCAGAAGATGCGTCAATTCAGCGCGTTTCTCAGGTGTCTCCTCGGCATTGCGGACTTGACAATCCGATTCCCTCGAAGTTTACTACAAGCAGCAGGCGGCCACTCGTTTCGGCTCGCCTGTCCCGCCTTGGGGCCACCACAACCTGAATATCCCCCCTCGATGTGGCGGCCATATCCTTCACTTTGGTACAGGGAGTATCTGTCGATGAGGCATCTGAAGTCACTCGCCGTGTGGTTTCTGGCAAGCGCTTTCATTTGGGGAAGCTGGTTGGGGTCTCCGGCATCCGCCTACAACGACTTTTACAAGGTCTTCCAGAAGAAGTACGTCGGCGACGAGTCGACTCCAGAACAGATGAAGCTGGCAGCCGCGATCAAAAAGGTTAAAAAGTGCAACGTCTGCCATGACCCGCGCAAGATCAACGGCAAGGCCAGCAAGAAGAACCGCAACCCCTACGGACAGGCCCTCGCGAAGCTGCTCACGAAAAAGGATAAGAAGAATATTGAAAAGATCGAGAAAGCCCTGGCCGAAGTAGAAAAGGTAAAAGCCCCAAATTCGGATAAGACGTTCGGAGAAAAACTGGCGGCTGGGGAGCTGCCCGTGATCGTCGAGAAGTAGTCGCGCTGGGCAGCCGTCGCGCGGCGGCAAGCGCGGTGGCACTTTCCAACAGCTCCAGCAGCAAATGTGGGTGCACCTTTGGCGAGACTGGCCTGAGCACCGAGAAGAGATCCTCAATGCGTGGACCCATGGTTTGGGCCTTGCGCTCAGCCTCGTGGCGGCACTAGCTGTGGCAATGCAGTTGCCTCGCCTCGAGCCGCTGGTGGCGGCTGGTTGCTTGGTCTATGTCCTCGCGCTCATCGCCGTCTACGCCATGTCGACGCTCTCGCACGCCTGCCTGGCACCACGGCCCAAGCGCCGGTTCGAGCGGCTCGATCGTGCGTTCATCTACCTGTTGATCGTCGGCACCTACACTCCCGTCTCGCTCAAGTACTTCCACACGCCGCTGGCCTGGGTCCTGTTGACACTTATGTGGGGACTCGCCTGGTACGGCTTCGCGACCAAGCTGGCGGGTCGGAACCGCAATCGGCGAGCCACCCTTGGGCTGCACCTGCTGCTGGGGTGGTTGCCGGCGATCATGCTTCCCGCTTTCTTTGAGGCTGTCTCCTGGCCCGGCGTGCTTGGAATTGTCGCCGGGGGCCTCGCCTATACGGCTGGCACCATGTTTCTCGTTTGGGACCGCCGTGTTCCTCACTTCCACGCTGTCTGGCACATTTTCGTCTTGATCGGCAGTGCGGCTCACTTCGCCACCATCTGGGCGTTCGTCATCGCATCCTCGGTTTCAACTCCGGCGGCCGGTTAAGTCAAGAGACGAACCGTCTGGCGTTCGGAAGAGCTGTCTCTCGCCGAGCCGCCAAGATGGCCAGGAGCCCTGGGGAGAGACTTGAAGTCCATGGGGTCGGTCGATCGGTCCGAACGTCCGCGCGGCCGATTCATTCTATATTCTCTCTTCCCATCTCTTTGCGCCTTCGCGTCTTTGCGCGCAACGACAAAACCTCTCGCCAACACGCCAAGATGCCAGGGAACACCGTTTGACCGTGACAAGTCCGCAACTGTTCGCCGCGCGATCTGGTAGACTGATGGGCGGCTTGTCAGGGAACTCCCGCATCGTTGGGGGAACACGATGGAGATTCGGCTGGAACGGGTGACCAAGCGCTTCTGGAGAACCACAGCGCTGGACGAAGTCTCTTGCACGTTGCCTCCCGGCAAGGTCATCGCGCTACTGGGTGCCAACGGTGCGGGAAAGACTACCTTTCTGTCGCTGCTGGGAGGACTGCTCGTTCCCACGCAAGGCACAATCTACTTCGATGAAGAAGTGTTTCGAAGGCGACGGGTTGATCTACGCCGCCGGTTTTACTATCTGCTCGACCGGCCGGTCCACGGTTCGATGGAGACAGTCCTCGAGCACCTTCGGACGCGCATTGATGTGTACGGCGTGAACCGCCAAGGCTTGGAAGACGAGGTCGTCGACGTCTTGGATGCTCTGTCGATGCTCGCCCACTGCGACGCCGGATTGCAGCGGCTTTCGCGAGGCCAAAAATACAAGGCGGCACTGGCCGCCCTGTTTGTGGTCCGTCCCGAGGTATGGCTGGTGGACGAACCTTTCGCTTCGGGCATCGACCCACCCGCCATCGCCGAATTTCGAAGACGGGCACGGGAACACGCCGAATCAGGAGGAACCGTCATCTACACGACGCAAATCGTCGACTTGGCTGCTCGGTTGTCCGATCTCGTCTGCGTGCTGGATGAAGGCCGGCTGGTGGCCATGGATTCGATGGAAGGGCTCGAGCGAGTCGCTCGGCATACGTCCTCCGTTCAAGAGATCCTCGTTCCCCTTCGTGATGGAGAAGGGAGATGAGGGACCGGAGAGCGAACCGTCTATGGCTGCGCGCGGTGCGTCGCAAGGCGAGGCACCGGCTGGAGCGATCGGCGGAAGAATGGGCGACCTACTGGGCGAGTCGGCGTATGACGATACTGGAGCGTCTGCTCGCTTGGATTGGTTACTCGGTGGGAGCATCGTTCTCTATCGGTTTCCTGATATATGCACTTCTATGGCCTATTCCCGCCGCCCCTGGTTTGCTACCGGGATGCTCGCTGGCAGCGGTGGGGATCACGCTATTGGTAGCCGCCTCCAAATCGCGAGCCCTCGTGTTCACGGATGCAGTAGGAGTGCTCCTGCCTGTTTCAGATCGAGTTCTCTACCGGCGGCGCCAGCGAGTGCTCGTAGCGTTCGGTTTTGGCTTCGCGGTCTACACCAGTCTGCTCCTGGGGATAAGTCTTGCAGCGCTCCTGGCTGGAGGCTGGTGGACGGTGGCGCAGGGGATCGCCGGGGGTCTGGTTCTGAATGCCGTCTTCTTCAGTTCTCTAATGATCGCGTTTGCCTGGGGACCCCTGCGACTGAGATGGCGCATTGCCTGCGGACTAGCTGCGGGCATCGTGCTAGTCTACGCCATGGTGTTGGCTTTTCTGTGGAAGCACGGAGAGTTGGGTGACGCTTGGTTTCTGGCCCTGTGGCTGCATCCAGTGGGATGGATCTCCATGGGACTCGAACGGTTGTGGGTTCAAGGAAGCCACACCGGTTGGTGGTTCTTGCTCTCGGCAGTTCCCATCGTAGCGTGGGGAGGGCGGCTGGGAGTGCGATGGTGGTGCGCCGATATGGAGTTTGGAGATATCACGCTTTGGGTGCGAGGCGTGAGATTGTGGATTCGCGAGGGGTTCATCGGCCGGTTCGACGGGGAAGCGATGGGAATCCTCGCGAGGAGGAATGCGGCTCCGACGACGCGCGAGGATCTGTTCGGAACGCCACGAGTTTCCCTGTGGCAGCGCCTGCAGGCAACCTCGAACCACGTCATCGACCTGTGGACGCGGACATTCTTTACGACTCATCAGCAAGCCGTGCTGCGGATCTGGTTTCCCTCCATCCGTTTTCTGCTCCTGCAGTTCGCTGCCATTGAAGGCATTCTACTCATTTCTGCACTGGTATCTTTGCTCGGCGTCGCTCCGCGAGACTTCGTCGGTGGCGTCATCATGTGGTGTTTCATCGTCCTGATGATGGCACAATTCATGCCCGACCTACACTCGGCAGCGCCTCTGCCGACCTTGCCGGTTCGCGCAGCCGAGTTGACATGGGTGTCGTGCAAACAGCAGTGGCTCTTAACTCTGGGCCTGGCGATCGGGTGCCTTCCATGGAGTGCTGCACTTGCTGCGCTGACTCATCGCTCGATCATCGCCATGTTGCCGACATCTTTGGGGGTGTTGATTCTCTTGCCAGTCGCCAAACCGCTTGCCGACGCACTCCGGCTAGCGATTCTGATTCGAGGTTCCCTGCGGACCAGGATCCTAATGGTCGGCCTTTGGAGCGTCATCGGCATGTTGGCCATCGGCGGTGTTCTCTTATGGCTGGAGTGGATCGAAGTGCTGAGTGCCGCCGTGGCGAGGCTTGGGCGCGTTCCCGCTGAACTATGGATCGAGTCGGCATGGGGGATCGGCTTGGCGTACTTGTTCACCCAGACCGTGTGGTGCGTGCACGTGCTCCTTTACGACTGGAGCCGCATCGATTTGGCTGCAACGTTCGAACCGGCCACTCGCACCTGACGTCGTCTAGTGACACCACCGACCGTCTCGCGCAAAGACGGAGTGTTGCGCGCAAAGGCGCGAAGGCGCAAAGGGAAGACAAACGGACGATAGACAGGCTCTTGGGCTGGTTTCCATCCTTTCCCTTACCTGCTTTGCGTCTTAGCGTCTTAGCGTCTTTGCGCGAGATTTGTTTTTGCGCGCAAAGGCGCGAAGGCGCAAAGGAAGAAAGAATACACGACAGAGCGCTTGCTTCACTGTCTTCTATCCTTTTCCTGGATCCCTTTGCGTCTTGGCGTCTTTGCGCGAGGCAGTTTTTTGCGCGCCAAGGCGCAAAGGGAAGAAGAACAAACGGTAGACAGGTTCTTGGGCTGGCTGCCATCCTTTCCCTTGCCCTCTTTGCGTCTTAGCGTCTTTGCGCGAGACAGTTCTTTTGCGCGCAAAAGAGCCGGCCGGACTGTCCAGGCCCGGCCGGTTCGGCAGATGATGAGGGCTCTTTCGGACTTACAGAAGGTCGTCGCCGAAGAGCTCCCATGTCTCTTCTTCATCGTGGCCGACCGCCAAGTCGGCAGCGAACGCATCGACCGTGTCTTCGACGCGGAGCCAATCGACATCGTCGACCGATTCAAGTGCCGCCGCTCGGCTGGTGTCTTCCCCTTCAGCCACGCGATAGACCATCACGGTGCTGTCGCCTTCGCCCTCACCCGACGCTTGGCCGCTCAGGGCATTGACGACGCTCAAGACGTCTAGCGGTGACAGAAGTCCGTCTGCGTTGACATCGAGATAAGGAGCTCCCGCGTTGCCGCCCGCCAGTTCCCGAGCGCCATTGTTGCTCATGTCCTGGATCAGCACCAGAGCATCCAGAGGCGAGACGACGCCGTCGTCATTGACGTCGAAGGGATTCCGCGGATTGGTGTGCGGGTTGCTGTTCTCACCACCGGTCCCTGGTGTCACCGGCGGGTCAAAGTTACCGACGATCGGCAGGGCGAAGTCATCACCATACTGCACATAGATGTCGTTCCCGAATGGAACGGGCTGGAAGTTGACGACCGGTTCGTTGCGGATCGGGTCCATCACGATGCGTTGGATGATGGACGGTCCGAGCTTGCCGGCTGCCGGAGGCGGAACGACTCCTGGAGCCGAAACGTCGTTGTTGGTGTTGTCCAACTCGCCGGAGACCAGGATGTACCACTCGCCCGTTTCGATCGGATCGACACCCGAACGGTCGGGAACCCAAAGGCCCAGGTCGTCATAGCCGTCCTGGTTGAAGTCGGCCGCTACCGGATGTTCGCGGACACCGATGAATCCGAAGCGGAATTCGTGGTCGGCCGTACCATCGCGATTGGTGTCGATCTGGAACCGGTCGTCGGTCCAGGTCGCCAGATCATCCCGACCGTCACCGTTGAAATCGCCGACGATCGGAAGGCCCTTCATCGTCGTGGGCAGAGCACTGGCCGCGTCGAGCAGGAAGTCGTGGTTGACGTCGAAGTACCACGTGTCACCGGTGAACACGGCGACTTCGTCTCCGTTCGCCGCGTTGCCATCGAAGTTGCCAGCGACGGGGATGCCGTTGACACCGAGCGGATCGACCTGCTCGATGTTGGGCACTCCGTCGTTATCCGTGTCGATCAGCCAACGCCAGTTGCCGTCGACTCGACCATAAGCGGCCAACTTGTCGAAACCGTCGGCAATGGCGCCACGGCTCTCCACAAAGTTCCCCGCGAAGACATCGTCGCTGGTATAACCCATCGTGTAGGTGATGTCGCGGTTGGTGAAGTCGAAGTTGTCCGGGTCGAATCGATTGTTGCCGTTCGTGTCGACCCAGATGCTTCCGGCCGCCCACGTTCCGAGTTCCGGTCGCGAGTCGATCGTGAATCGAGCCTTGAAGTCGCCGCCTGGCTGGCCGTCGCCAGTCGGGAACGTCGGGTTCTCGTGCGGTTCCACGGTTTGCGATTCGCCGTCGAGAGCATTGCCGGCCGGGTCGACCAGCGTGTCGGAGACCGTGAGTGTGTAACGGTCGTCCGGCAGCGGCTGCTCGAACTCGAGAATCAGACGGCCGGTGGCCGGCTGTCCGTTGACCGGAGGATTGGGGACGCTCACAAAGGTGACCGACTTGATCGGAACGATTCCGACGTTGTCGCCGACCAGCGAGTAGTTCCCCAACGTCTCGGCCACCGTTTCGTCGAGTGCCGGATAGAGGAAGTTCGGATCGGCATTGCTCCGATTCGGCAGATCCCGAACGTCGATCGTGATCCGATTGGCCAGCGGCGTCGGTCCATCGGTGCTCGGCTTGGGATCGAACAGGTCGTAGCTAGGTGCGTCCGTCAGATAGACTCGCGTGATCTGCGGTCCCTGCGTATCGATGAAGACGAGCAGCTCTTCGGGATCGCTCACGTTCCCAGCCACGTCCTCGGCCGTGACGAACATGCGTCGCAGTCCGTCGTGACCCAAAGGTGTCGGGAAGGCCTCGGGGTCGTTGAGACTGACGTTCGAAGTGATTTCCCACTGCCCGTTGGGGAACTGGTTGTTCCCGTCGTAGGGCTGGGATGTGGTTTGACCCAGCAGAACGTCGGCGGCGTCGAGCGTGCCATTGTTGTTGGCGTCGGCATAGAGTCGTACGAACGCGTCGGCCTCGGCATAGCCGTAGAACGTTGGCGTCGTGACGTTCGTGACGCGGTCGGTGAACGTCGCCACGTTTCCGACGACGCCACTGTCGCTACTTCCCGCCATGCCGTCTTCAGGAGCCGCCGGAAGCCCGAAGGAGACGGGCGGCTTCTCCGTGTCGACGATGATTTCCAGCGACGCGCTGCGATCGCCGAAACCGGTGCGATGGTTGGGCGTAGCCGGATCGACTATTTCGACGCGAGCCGAGATGAATTGGCTGCCGTCTTCCAGTTCGAAGTTCGGATCGAGCGTATCGGTGTCGAAGTCGAAGACATAGACGCCTTCCACGACCGAGCCGCCGTCGATGTACTGGCGAGCGTAGCCGACTGGAGCTTGGGGTGTCGTGTTGTTCTGGCGGGGATCACCTTCGACGAACACCGCGACGCGGTAGCCGGGCTCGAGTTGGTTCCCGACGAACGGAATCGGAATCACCTCGTCGGCCGGTGAGTCGTCCGTACCGTTGCCGGGCAGATCGTGGAGGAAGATGCCGTCGTCAAGTCGGAAGTAGATCACCGGCGTATTGTCGCGAGTGATGTTGTCGAAGTGAGAGCGACCGGTGTCACTGTTTTGTGGCGTTCCGCCGTCACCCACGACAATGTCATCCAACTCGATGTCGTATGGCACCGGCGGAGCATAGTTGTCGATCGTGATGTCATAGCCGTTGACGACATCGCCGTTGGCGCCGAAGACATGCAGGTAGTACGTTTGTCCCGCGACGGCCGGGATTCGGATCCGAGCATCTGGCGTGTTGTCGAACGTGCCGAAGGAAGGCTGTCCCGGCGGCACGATCGTCGAGTCGCCGGCGATGTGCGTTCCATCGGCATCAAGCACTGCGATGTTGAGCTGGCCACCGGCCGGCAAGAGGTTCGGGTCGAACGTCCGGAAGTAGACCTGGAAGTCGAGCACACCCGTCGTTTCTGCAACGACGCGGAAGTAATCCTGATCGGCGGGAACTCCGGGATGCTCCGCCGCGTTCGGGAAGATCGCCAGATTCGACGCGTTGATCGAATCGCCGGCTCCAAGATACGCCGCCGTCTGCCGATACTCGTTCGCCTCGTAGTTGTCCGGTCCGAGGAACAACAGGTTCGGATCGCCGGCGGTGAACGAGACGTTCGGCGAGACGATCTCGACGTTCCGGTACGAGATGCCGGGACGACGCTGTCCGCCTTGATAGACGATCACGTTCCCCGCATCAGGATTGCGACTTTGGCCCACGACCACGAAGTCGTTGGGACCGAGTGGCACGGGGTTGTTGTTCGCGTCGAGGTCGGTGATGACCAGAGCGTCACTCGCTTGCGGTTCGCCACCATCGACGTTGATGTACAAGCCGTTGCCGACAGGAGCCCCCGGAACCACGTGGATCGTATCGCTGCCGCTACCCGACTGAATGTCGAGCACCTCGACGTTGCCGGCCTGGCCGAAGCCGACCGTCCCATCGTCGAGCTTGATGCTGCGGAGACTTCCGACGACCGGCGCCGGGTAGCCGAATCCAAGCAGATCGAGTTCCACTGTGCGGTCGGTGCTGTCGGCGCGGATCAACTCGCTGGCCGAGGTGCCGACGTAGACGACGCGATCGGCAAAGCCGCCGTTGGGGCTTCCGCCCGAGCCAGCACCACCACCGGTGATGGTCAGGGTCCGATTCGAGGGCACGCCGTCGACAATGTAC
>WFWZ01000060.1 GCA_015490875.1 Planctomycetaceae bacterium | reverse complement strand
GCTCTGAGCCGCCTGAGATCGCTTTGAGCCGTTCCAAAATTTGTGATGTGTCGCTGAACCTGCCCAAATGCCCTTCGTCGATCAGCGCCGCCAACTTGCCAACCAGTGGTTCCAGACCGAACCTACCACCGAGAGACGCCAGCGACGTGTTGGCGACGTTGTGCTTTCCCAGCACCGCCGCCATGACCGCCATCGTCGTTCCTTTGCCGCTCCGTGGCGGGCCGATCAACAACGCCATCTTATGCTGGCGGTTGTCTGTGGTCAGGTTGTAACCGAACCATTGCTGGAGTGCGTTAATTCGTTCGTCATCACTGTCGAAGACTTGATTCAGAAACTCCAGCCACCGAGGACATTCCGCCTTGGGATCATACTTGTGCGGCAGGCAGTTCACCGAGAACCAACGTGGCGTGTGCGGCAGCAGTTCATCCCTGCCCGAAGCCAGAAGCTCCTCGACATTCAACAGCCCATTGTCGAAGGCGATGATCTGCTCTGGCCCACTGGTCAGCCAGCAGGGACATTCCAGCGAAGACGGTTTGTTCGTCACGGCTTTCAGCGCATCCATCACGCCGGAGACGACGTTGCGGGTCGGGTGAAAGGCATCGAGCTTCCCCTTCTTGGGGGCAGCGCAGCCGGAGAGCCATGTCCACAGTTTGGCTCTGATGTCGTCGTCGCTGACGGCTTCGTACCGCTTTCCCGTCCAATGGTACCACGCTGACTGATGATGGATCAGCGTGCCGCCTTGGTCTGTCGAAAAGCAGTTCCGAAAGAACCGCTGTGCCGTTTGAAGCTGGTCCTTCGGATCAATGACGGGGCCGATGTCGAACGGCTCGATCATTCCATCGACCTTCGCCTCCAAATCCCCCAGTTCACGAGGTGGGTTGAGGCGGTCGCCGATTTTGCCCCGATACTGCTGCTGGGAGCACCAGTCGATTTTTCGGGCAACCTCCTCCTCCGTCCATGGATACCAGCCCCCGGCATCGTCAAGCTGGTCTTCTCGTTGGCCCCATTCAACAAGCAACTCCTGAACGACCTCGGCAGGGAGGGCGAAACCAAAAAGGAGTTTCATGGTGAGCGCCGTGCAACGCCGGTCTGCCCCGTCGCCTTGCTGGGTGCCGGGAACAGATTCCAGATACCGACGAGCCAGCCTCTCCCGCTCCTCAACGGGCATTTTGATCTCGGCGATCAATTCGGCGTGGTCCAAGGAGACAACGGCAGCGGGCACGGACACCGAACGTCTCTTCGGGGCTGCTGCCGTTCGTTCACAGGGCAGCCATGCCGGATCATAGACGGGACACCGCATGAGCAGGTCGAGCGTCCACGGCGAGTCTTCTTGATAAATCCTGCCGGTGCGAGGGTGGATTGAGCCGGGGCAGACGATGTAGCCGCCATCGGCCCGCAGATCGATGTTGTATTGGTGTCCGGCGAACCATGTCTTCTGGCGGTTCGAGAGATGAAGATTGACCGCCGGTCTTCGGTAGATTCGGTGAACGCCGCCGCTCCCCGTCACCTGCCTCATCGGTGTGTCTGGGCAGTGCTGCCCGACAAGTTCGTCGGCTTCTTCGTCGTCCGTGTCGATGACCACAATGCCGGGATTCCTGTCGGACCACGGAGCAGCACCCGTCAGCAAAGCGAAGTTGAGGTTTTTGGCTTTCCAGAAGTTTTCTCCGTCCTTGCTCGGGAACGAACCCCGCATCCATTCTTTAATTTCTTCGACCGTCACCCGCTGCTGCTGGTACGGCTTCCACGGGATACACGGCTTCTTGCCGTCCATGGGGATCAGGTTGAAGTCCATCCCGTACAGTCGCAAGAGAATGTCGGTTCTGTGGCTTCTCGTCCTTTCGTCACGAAAACTGGTTTGTGAAACACTATCATACATTAGACCCCTTTCTCCGACGTGACCTGTGAGCCAGTCGGTTGAATTTCAGATTACAGATTACGCAACAGAGTCGAAGCCGCTCATGACCACACGTCACGGGCGGCTTTTGTTTTTGGAGAGCCCGTCAGCGAGCCTCGGCAGATCGGCAATTCTGTAATACGCACGTTTACCCAGCCGAACTTCCGGCGCTGGCAGGCGACCCATCGTGATCTCCCAGTGCATCTTCCGCACTGGCAGTCCCAGTCGCCTTGCCGCTTCGGACACGTTCAATAATCCCAGAACGCTGCGTCTCTCCTCTGCCGTGACAACCAAGGGCTCCTCCGAATCAATGCTGCTACGGTATAGTAGTGTTGATGCCGCATTTTTCGTGGCAGGTTTTACGGATGTTCTGAAGCGGGGCGAACGGTCGCTGTTCGTAAAGATCGGCGATGACGACTGGGCGCTGCGGTCGTGGCAGATGGTGGAACGAGCGAGAGAATGGCTGTTGGAGGACGAGCAATGAAGCAGCAAAATTCAGACGACCGCCAACCCGAACAGAAACCGACGAAACCAGCGTGCCCAGTCTGTGGTAGCCGGTTGATCGAGATCCGAGCGAAACTCCAGTGTTCCTGTTGTCACACAATCTGCGAGACGTGCTGTGAAGGTGGCCGAGGATGATCTTCCGCCTTTCTCAAAAACTCGCCAAGAAGATCAAGGCAGGCAAGCTGCCCGAGATGCCGCTCGATGAGAATCCGTCTTCGGATTGGTCATGTCATATATTTACGGCAGATCGGACGCAGTACATCATCTTGACCAACACGGCGTCGCTCTACTCGTGCGTGATGTACGGCAAAGGGATCACCGACGACAGCCGGTTCATCGAACGGGCGCTGAGCACGATCCGGGAGTTCATGGAAGATGACGGCCAGCAGTTCGCCTATCAGCGGTTCATCGCTCCAGCGAGCAGAACGGTTAGCTTTTCCAAAGCCCTGAATCGGTCAGTGACTGGCTCGATGAACGACATGATCTTCCATGCCAAGATGTGGCTCATAGAGGATGAGTTGTCGCCGCACGATGTCGGCTTCAACCTGAACGAGATTCCGATGTCAGCATTGAAGTACAGCAATCCTCGGAAGGCGTTCAAGGCGCTGGCTGATGGCGGTTAGCGCAGCCGGATGGCTCACGCTCGCTGATTTCCGAGCAAGCTTTGGAAAAGCTCATCGGACCATTGGCCACGTTGCCTCACGAACTCGGCATATGATGCATCACCTGATTGGATGAGGTCGTTGATAATCTCTTCGACCGAGAGGATGTCAGCGAAGCCGAACTCGCTTTGAACCGCCTTCCGACCAACCACTGACACGCTTCCCCAGACGAGTATGGCTCCATCGATGGCAACGTCTCGTCGCTGACCACTTCGGCTCGTAACCCGACACTGAAAACGATCAGGGTAGCGTGCCGCTTCAAGAAATCTGGGGAACGACTTCTTATTCTGCCTCTTTTGCTCCGTCAAATGCCGTTGAACCTGCTCGATTCTTGTCAGAGTCATGTAGCGGAACGACTCGTATGCGATCTCGCATTTCATCTCGGCGACGAAGATGCGACCGTCTTCTCGTCGTCGAAATGCAAAATCCAGCGTTGTCCAACCGGAGTCTTCCTTCGGATACAGAGTCGGACGCCCCAGATACTCATACGGCGACGACTCCATTTCAGCCCACAACCGAACCGGTTCTTCGTTGAACAAGCCAAAGACCCGTGACAGGAAATTGCCCCTCTCCAAGCCATCAGTCTTGAAGACACTTTCCAGAGAAAACTCACTCATTGCGAGTTCCTCCCACCCAACCGTTCACACGCCTCCAACATCGCTCGGAGCGGCTCAGGATCGGCCAGCCGGTGGTCATTGCCGGTCTCGATCAGCGCAGACTCGGGCAGACCGCTGTTCCTGACAAGTTCTTCTGAGTCAGCGAACGGCACCACATCGTCGGCTCGGCTGTGCAGGATGATCGTGTTTGGGTTGACGGTCGTGGCTGCGCCCCACTTCTTCCACGCCGGGCACAACAGCACGAGCGGCTTGTCGCCCGAATCGATATTCATCGCCACAGCGCCGCCACGGGACGAACCGACGATCACGTCGGGTTGGTGCTGGTCACACTCGGCTTGGGAGATGCGGACGGCAGCGTCGAAGTCGTCGTCGGAAAGGGCGGGGTTGATGATGGTGTGGCCGTGCTCGTTCAGAAAGGTCGGCTTCTTGCCACCCGGCACGCTGGTCCAGCCGTGGAGGTATAGAAGTCTCAAACGACAACTAGCCTTCAGTTCGAACTTTCTTCAAGTGGCGTGATCTCGGAAAAGCGGATCGCAGTACGTCGAGTTCCTCTTCCGTCAGCGGTCGGAGGTGTTGCAGTTCTTTCAAGACATCGCCTGCGTCAAGGGACTTGAGCCACTCAATCAGTCCGTTTTGGATCTCGACAGAAGGAACGGCAACGAATGCTTCCATCAACACTTTGCCTAAACGGTATCGTTGATCTTTTGTGATGAATAGCTGGCTGATTCGGTCCCCCGCCTCAAGCATCGACCGCATTGTTCCAAGGCAATCGGGCACCTTGAATCCGATGAGCAATACTTCCTCAAAGAACGTCCGTCCCAATGACTCGATGCGATCAACGGCTTGCAGCCATGTCCTCTTACGCTGCTCGTCATTCAATTCGTCGCTCGCCATGAGGCGACGCAGCAAGGCCGATTGTTGTGGTCCCGTAGCTTCGACCCAGATGTGAAAACACAAGTCCGGTTGTTCGTCATTCCCCTTCATTGGTCGTGACAGAATTTCAACAGCAGTGTGAGCCCGATCTTCATCGTTCATTCGATCCGATATGTGGGACCACACTGCTGAAAGGTTTTCAATCTGCTCGGAGTTGTTCGGGTCAACTCCGTCGAGCATAACGGAAACATCTTGAGGTCTGGGCGTCGTGTCCATCTCCTGAAGTGCTTCGAGCGCTGCGTGTGAGTGGTGTGGCCACAATTTGCAGGCCACTTCTGCAACTTTTCGTTTGGCTGTCTGTTCGACGACCCCCTTTAACAGCATTGAGGACATCGACCGAAGAACTCCTTCCATTGAACTGTCATTCGAATGCGCTAGTGCGATTTGGGCTGCCTCGTCAAAGAGTAACTGCGGATTGTATGTTCCTCGGGATTCATCGGACTTTGGCCAGCTCCCTGCCATTTGGGCGTGCAACCATCCGAACAACTTTGGCCTTGCTTTCGAATCGACGAACAATTGCTGGAGCATCTGGCCCAAAGCAGCATTCGGGCACTGATCGATCACATTTGGAATCGCCGGAAAGACCCGCTGCACAAAGTTGTTCGGGTTCGCTCTTCGCTCATCGAGCTTCGCACACAAGTTTGTCAAGTGACTCTGAAGGGGCTCTGCTGAGAGCGAGTCTGATGAAAACTGCCCCATAATGCGAATGTACGGCACGGCCTCTTGCTCCGGGATGTTCTCTGTATTCACGAGTTGTTGTAACCGCTGATTCAACTGCGACCGTTGCTGATTGTTGAGTGACAACATGAAGTTCTTCGCCAACCAGTCAAGGCACTGTTCAGGAAGGCTTCCGAACAACCTGCCGATCCAATCGGTGATGACGGCTGTTCTCGCATCGCTGTTTTGGCGAGTGAGCACGTCAAGCAATGCAGTTGCGTATTCGGCACATGTGGCATCAGTGCCCCAGACGGCAGCAAGATCAGCGATGGCCTGTTGTGCCGCATCGTTGATGTCATCTGCACGCTCTCGAAGGATCGTTAACAGAGCTTCCGCTCCTGCCTCCCAATCCAACCCCCATTCAGACTCGTTATCGAAGCCCTTTTTCAGTCGGGTCGCCAAAGACGCTGTGAATTGGGATATCTCGTCTGCATTTGGGCTTCCTGTGTTTGCGGCAACGGTTTGCCATGCAAGCGATGCGGCTTCTGGACATGTGACGCTGACAAAGCGAGTTGCCTGCTCCCAAAGAATGCGCCGACTGTCCTCTCCCTCGCCGCAGAGATGATTGAAGACGATTCGGCATCGACCGATCAGGTTTTCGATTTCGACGTTGCCAAGTTCGCCAGATTCGAGCAAGTCGGCAACAAGATGCGTGTACCGTTCTTTCAGGGCAAGTAACAGTGGATCACCGTGCTCGTTGAGCCATTCCTCCAAAACGGTGAAGGGCAAGGTCGCTTCCTTTCCCTCAACAGCGATTCGTCGGACTTCTAGCCAACGAAGAATTCGCTCTTCTGTCGAGTCGAGGAGCCCGTCCTGCTTCCGAACCCAGAGAACCAATGAGCACGCCTCACAAGCCATTTCGACGGCTTCGTCGAGAGACGGTGATTGCATTGTGTCCCGCTTAAAATCGGTATCCCCATCCATTTTCAACAAATCAGAAACGAGGCAATCTGCAACATCTCGGCGATCTTCGGCTGTAGCTTCCGGCAGCACACTTCTGATCTTGCGGACTCCCAGCCGCCACCTCAACTCGGGGGACTTGGCAAGTCGGCGTGCGAGCGGACTGAGGAGATGGTGTGCGTGGCCCTTCGGCAGGCGTTCAGCCAGCGCTGCGAGGCATGCGGCAGCATTGTCACGTCTAACGGGTGTTTCACGCTGGAGATCTTCAACCATGTCCTTGAGTTGCCTAACTTCACCAACAGGCAAAGGCTCGGTGTTTTTTTCTCGTCCCAACAGACGGAGAATTTCTCGATGATCTCCCGAAACGAATGCCTCGTAGAGTGGAAGCGCCTTGTCACCAAGTCGCCGAGTTATCGGGTCTTGAGTCAGTATGAGTAACGGTTGGAGTGGCCGAGGCCAGCGAAGGCCGCCGAGACTGGCAATAAAGAGGCGAAGGGGGCGGTGCCCTTCCTGCAACTCTCCGTTCTTGTCCGTGTAGCGACGCAGAATGGCTTGAGTCGCCTCGGGTTGACTGCCGAGCGACTCATCTCGAATGAAGACTGCCGTGAATCGCTCGATCAGATCCGGCTCCCTTTGAAGATCATGGAAGAAATTCGGAAAATCGACTCGCAACGCACAAATGGCAGCAAGCGCAATTGGGTGTTTTGTGACGGCACCCTCTTGAAGCCCGCCCGCTCGATCGGTTCCCGCACCTTCACGTTCCCTGCGTTTTGCGATCCACCAGCACTGACAGAATGAGTTGAGAATCTGAATCGCATTACGTGGGCTGTTAACGCCCATGTGGATCATACGGTCCACGACATTTTCCAGCGAAACGCCGCTCTTCGACAGGTCACTTACAATGTCCGGTAAATCCGACTTCAATCGCCGCATTGCAAAGTCTCGCAAGTCCCGCTTCGGAAACTCGGGGATCTCCAAACGAAACTGAAATATGCGATCCAGATAGCGGCGAGCATCCGACCGGTTGAAAACTGCACCGGGCATGTCAGCTACGGTTGCCTTGCTTCGAAACAGGGCCTCTGCGACACGATCTTCATCGCATGATATCACGAAAATGATTCCCATCGAGGTTTTGCTCAGCGGGATCTCCATAAACGTCCTAATGGCATCGAGCCCTGCAACCATTTCTTCCGACGATAGCCGATCAAGGTCATCGACAAACACGACGAGCCGTTCACACTTTTTGCCCTTTCCTCTCAGAGCAGTGCCCTTCTTAAAGCTCTTCAGTTGTTCAACGAGAAGATCCT
>WFWZ01000059.1 GCA_015490875.1 Planctomycetaceae bacterium | reverse complement strand
GTATAAGAGACAGCTCCAACACCCCACTGTGCTGGCGAGGCGCCCGCCTCCCCTCCGCCCGCAATCCGACGCGCCGGCGCTGCGGCGTCTGCGCCGCCAACGCCTCGAGCGCTTCTCGGCCGATAAAACCGGGATGGTCATCCAGTTGCACCGCGAAGGCCAGGTCGGCCTGGTACGGGTCGATCGACTCGTCCAACTCGTGACCATACAGCGGCATGCCGGCTTCCAGACGCAACGTATCGCGAGCTCCCAAGCCAGCCGGACAGCCCCCCCCTTCCACTAGCTGCTCCCAAATCGACTCGGCCTCGTCCGCCGGCAAGATCCACTCGCAGCCGTCCTCTCCCGTATACCCCGTTCGACTGACCACGACCTCCGATGGCCCGCCACCGACCACAACGCCTGTGTAGTATTTCAAACCGCCGATCCGACAATCGGCCAGCCCGGTCGCGTCCCAGACACGCTGTGCCAACTCGATCGCCTTGGGGCCTTGAATGGCCACCATTGCCGTCGCCAACGTCTGATCCTCGATCGTGACATCGAAGCCTGCTCGATGTTGTTCGAACCAATCGAGCAACTTTGAGCGGTTCGATGCGTTGACAACCAGGCGCCAATCGATGGCTCCATCCGGCGCGACCAAGGCGTAGACGAGGACGTCATCGAGGATGCCTCCCGCCTCGTTGACGACCAAAGCGTAACGGATCTGCCCCGGGCGCAGGGAATGGACGCGGCGTGTCAACACGAAGTCGAGAAACCGCAGCGCATCGGGGCCGTGGAACCGAAGCCGCCCCATGTGCGAAATGTCAAACAAGCCGACATCGCCGCGCGTCGCCAGATGTTCTTGACGAATCGATGAATACTGCACGGGCATCCGCCATCCCGCGAAGTCGACCATGCGAGCTCCGTGCGCGCTGTGCCAGGAAGTAAGCGGAGTTTCAAGGAGGGAGTCACTCATGGGGTCGTTTTCCGAAACGGCGCGCAGCGGAGGTGCGGAGCCTCGACGTCAGCCGCAACCCCGCCCATGCCGACAAGCAGTATGCCAAAACAACACAGGACCGGAGTATACTCCCTACCCGGCGGCCCGGGTAGTCGTCACAGTCGGCGCCGCCGCCGGCCGGTCTTCTTCGGGCCTCCGCGGCGTCCCCCGACCTGGCCTTTGATTTTCGACTTGCGTCCCCCCTGCCCGGCGCCGCGACCGCGCCGCCCCACCTTGCCTCGGCGATGCGGTGCCAATTCGTCCGCCGTTTTGCGATCTCGAGCGGCTCGCGCTAGATGCCCGATCAAGCGAAAATCGACCTCCCGGCGATCGACGTCCACGCGCGCAATCTCCACTTCGACGCTGTCTCCCAGCCGAAAGTGATTCCCTTTTCGATAGCCGACCAACGCATGCGCCTCTTCGTCGTAGTGATAGTAGTCGTCCTGTAACGTCGTCACGTGGACAAGGCCTTCGGCCGGCAGATCGGTTCCTTGCACGAACAGCCCGAACTCTTCCACGCCCGTGATCACCGCCGGCATGCGTTCGCCGATCTTCCCGGCCAAGAGCGTCAGCAACTTGATCTTGATCAATTCCCGCTCGGCGTCCTCCGCTCGCTGCTCACGCTCGGAACAGTGCTCCGCCAATCCATAGAGCGGTTCGGGATCGCGCGGCGGTGTGCCGCCCGCCTCGAGCAGATCGAAGATGCGGTGCACCGTCAAGTCGGGATAGCGGCGGATCGGCGACGTAAAGTGACAATAATGCGTCATATTCAGCGCGTAGTGCCCCACCGCCTCCGGGCTGTAAATCGCCTTCTGCATGCTGCGCAAGACGGCTAGATTGACGGCTGCCTCTTCCGGCTTGCCTCGAACGGCATCCAAGACACGCTGGATCTCGAAGCGACTCTCGAGACTCTGGCATTCGTACCCGAGTTCCCGAACGAAGCGCGTGAGCGCCTTGAGTTTCCTCGGGTCCGGAGCCTCATGAATGCGCCGCAAAAAGGCGATCTCCTGGTCGCTCAATGTCAATGCGACCGACTCGTTCGCCAATAACATGAACTCTTCGATGATCTGATGACTTTCGGTGTGTTCCACCGTATGCGCTCCGACCACCCGACCGTCACGATCGAGGTCGATCTTCACTTCCGGCAGGTGCAACTCGAGTGCCCCCCGCTCCAAGCGCCGCTTCCGCAATACCATCGCCAACTCATGCATCTGACCCAGCAAGCGATGGACCTGCGGAGTCAGCTTCTTGCGCCAGCTCTCGCGATCGGCCAAGTAGGCGTCGACTTCCTCGTAGCTGAAACGCCGGCAACTGCGGATCGCCGAACGAAACACCTCGACGTGCAGGCGAGTCCCCTCCGGCGCCAGCTCCATCAAGACGGTGCGTGCCAGTCGCACGCGATCGGGCTGGAGACTTGCCACAAGATTGCTGATCGTCTCGGGGAGCATCGGCAAGACGCGATCGGGGAGGTAGACGCTGGTCGCCCTCTCCCGAGCCTCGTGATCCAATTTCGAGCCGGGACGCACGAAGTGAGCAACATCGGCGATGTGGACTCCCAACTGCCAGTTGCCGTTGGGGAGCCGCTCAAGCGAGATCGCGTCGTCGAAATCGCGCGCGTCGACCGGATCGATCGTGATGATCGTCCAATCGGTGAGATCGCGCCGGTCGGCCGGCACTTCCTCGCGATACGCTTCGGCGACTCGGCGCCCCGCCTCGAGCACCTCCTCAGGGAATGCCTCCGGCAAGTCGTACTCCCGCATCACCGTCAACGTGTCGACGCCGGGCGCTCCTTTGGGACCGAGCACTTCAACGATAACGCCCTCACCCGGCTGATAGTGCGAAGGAAAACGCACCAGCTCGATCACGACCTTGTCTCCGGGTGCCACATTCTTGGCACCTGGATCGCCCACCGGTACCGGCTGCGCGAAGACGCCCCCATCGACAGACACGACGCCCCATCCATCCCGCTCGGCATAAGTTCCCACGAAACGATGCGTCTCACGCTGAACGATCTCAACGACACTCCCCCGAAGTCGATCCCCTTCAGTCGATTCGCGCAAAACGCGAACTCGGACCACGTCCCCCGTGGACGCATCAAGGGTGCGGCGCCGAGGTACGAAGATGGCAGGAAGCTTTCCCTGTCCGGGAATCGCTTTGGGGATGACCAGACCGTCCCCTTTGCGCGTCCGACGGAAGACGCCGACGATCTCCCGTTTTTTTTGCTCCTCCCCCCCGCGACGAACCAAGTGGCTCGCCCCATACGCCAGCTTTCCCTGCTTCACCAACCGCCGGATCGCTTTCTTCAGCTCTCGTTTCTCCTCCGTGGTCGTCAATCCAAGCTTCTTGGCGATGACCTTCGGCTTGACCGGCTGGTATCCTTCCCGATAGACGTGCTTGAGCACCCGCTCTTCCAGCGACGCATTCGATGCATTCATTGTTGGCTCGACTCCCGACCCCGAAACAGCTTGCGCCCCAGACTCGGTTCGTACGGTGTCCACGCGCTGTCGGGATTCACTTCGCTTGCCAGCAACTGCTGCACCGCATGCAGCTTGGCATCGAGATTGTCCAGAAAATGGAGGGCTATCGCCTCCGGTGTCATGGGGACTTTGGGACTGCCGAACTCGAGCGACCCGTGATGGCTGGCGATCAAGTGCTCCAAGCGCATGCGCAACTCCGCAGGAAACGGCTCGCCCGCAGCCTCCTCCACCCGCCGCACATGTTCCCGCAACAAAGCCGCCCCCTGCAGAATATGCCCCACCAATTGCCCCTCGTCGCTGTACGCCAGGTCCCGCTCGTAGCTCAACTCCTCCGTCTTCCCCAGATCGTGCAGGAATGCCCCCATCAACAAGAGGTCTCGGTCGACGAAAGGATAAAGAGGAGCGACGCGGTCGGCCACTTCCATCAAGCTGACGACGTGCTCGAGCAACCCTCCGCGGTAGGCGTGGTGGAGTTTGATCCCGGCCGGAGCCGCTTCGAAACGCCCCATTAGGTCGATATCTTGCAGGAACGACTCGGCCAGCCGGCGCAGCCATGGCCGCTCGAGCCCCCCTAACAACTCCGCCACGCGTCGCCTCATCTGAGCCGTATCCTTGGGGGAGACCGCCACGAAGTCGCTCTCGTCCACCTCTTCGTGAACCGGCTCGATCTCCGAAATGATGATCTGCAAGGCCCCATTGTAGAACTGACTCTTTCCCTCCACTCGGACGTAGTCGCCGTCCTCGAAGCGGTGGTAGACCCGGTCGTTGGCATTCCACATCATTCCGGTCACCGAGCCGGTACGGTCCGACAGCCGGACCTGTAAGTAGAGATTGCCTGCTCGGTTGGGACGAAGCTGCTTCTGGGAGACTAAGAAGACCTCGTCGATCGCCTCGTTGGCCCCCAACTCGCCGATATACCTCCTCGGTGACATCCTCTCTACCCTCGCTCCAACTCAGGCTCCCGCCGTGTCCCCTCACCGCTCATCCACTTTCCGGCTCTCGGTGCAGCCTAGCCGATGAGGGGCGTTTGCGACACCGGCGCGGCATTCGGCGAGCCGCGATAACTCGTGATGCGCTTTTTCGTTGCAATTACCCCCCGTCCAATTACAATTCAAAACTGGTAGTTCCATCGACCCAACCGGCACGTTTTGCGCCCGTCGGAGTGGGGACGAGGGATCGAGGATTGTCGAGCCTTCACAGGCCGATAACTTCTGAAATTTTCCAGTGTTACGCAATCACGGCCGGCTCGGGCGGCCGTTCCACTGAACGAATTCCACCGATCGACATCTTGCTCGAAGGGGTTGGTGCATGACCATCCGTCGTAGAAAACTCACTCGGCGTTTGAGGCGAGAGCTTCGGAATCGGGCGAACCGGCGCCTCTCTTCGCTCCATGTGGAACGCCTGGAAGAACGTCAGCTCTTGGCGACCGGCCCCCAGCTCATCGCCATCCAACCCAACCGCGGCGATTTGCTGCTGGAAGGCCAAGTCCGCACCGAAGCGCCTCGCGAGCTGGTCTTCCGATTCCAAGAGTCGGCAAATATTGATCCCAGCACGCTTCCCGAGGGGGATACGGCCAGTCGGTATGACAGCATCCAGGTTTGGAGGTCGGGCCAGGACGGTGAATTCGAAGTCGCTCATGCACGTACCGACTTCGGGACGAACGGAGCCGTGGTGGTCCAGTTCTTGGCGCAACAAGTGGGCCAAGGGGGGAACTTCGTGGAACTGACGTTCACGCAGGCCACCGAAGCTCAGGCTCCTCCCGTCGCCGTCGACGTCGTCGGCAAGCAGATCACCCTCGAGTTGAATCCGGCTCGAGCAGTCACCGCCCAAACCGTTGTCGACGCCATCAACGCGCACCCAAGCGCCTCCTCTCTCGTTCAAGCCTCGGTAGTGGCCGGCATCCCCACGACGAACATCGCTGGCGTTCCGGTGGAGGACTATTCGCCCGTGCGCTTGCACGCGGCCAACGCCGCCAACGCCACCACCGACTTCGGATACAACCAGGTTCTCTCGGTTGAGTTTGCGGCAGTCACCCCAGGGCCCGATGGAAATGGAACGCGAGTCGTGCTCGACGGGGAAGACCTCGGTCCCGATCGCGCAGCCCCGCGTATCAGTGTCGATGGCAAGACGGTCCAGATCACCATGAACACGAATACGTCGGCCACCACGACCGTGGCTGATCTCGTGGCGGCGGTGAACAGCGATCCGGTTGCCAGCGGCGTCGTGGAAGTCCGCGTGCCAGTGGGCGACCAGACTCTTCCGATCGGTACGCGAGGCGGCCGGACACTCGTACTGATCGGCGGCGACGACGAACGGGTCGTGCCCGGTTTTGTCGGTTTGGGTCGGAACGATCGCGAGGTCACGATGCGCTTCCGAGAGGCGCTGGTGGACGACCTCTATTTGATCAACGTCTTTGGAACTGGCCCCGCTCCGTTGCTCGACACCTCTGGCAATCCCTTCCAGGATGGCAGTGATTTCACTCGTTTCTTCACACTCGACTTGGGGCCCCAGGTCCTCTCGGTGGTTCCCCAGCCGGTCGAACGCATGGCAGACGGGTCGCTCGTTCAGGCCCGCAACCAGATCGACGTTTACTTCAATTCCGACCCACTCGATCCCGCGCTCGCTACCGACCCTCGGTTTTACCGATTGATCTTCACGGCGGAAACTGCCACGAACCAGGATGACGTCGTCTTCTTCCCTGACCAGATCGACTACGACCCACAGACCGGGATTGCCAGTCTCTCCTTCGCCGCTCCCTTGGAACAACTCGTCGATCCGGTCACCGGCCGAAGGGGAGCTCCGGGAACCTACCGTCTGCGGATCGGCACCGATGAGGCGCTCCCGGTAGCCCCGAAGGTCGTCGATGTCGACGGCGCCTTGAATGTGGAACCTGGCTCCAGTTTCGAAACCGCGTTGGCGCTCGACCAGGGACTCTGGAATGCTGGGAGTGTCCTCAACGTCTTTGGAGACAGTCGTTGGTTCGACGAAGGGCAGCAATTCCAAATCACCGACACTCAAGGGAACCGAGGTCTGTTCGAGTTCGACACGGGGTTTGTGGTCACGGTTCCAGCCGCCGGCGGTGACGGCAGCCAAGGAGGGATTCTCGACGGCGAGACGTTGACGATCGGTAATGGCACGACCAGTGTGACGTTCGAGTTCGACAGTGATGGTTCGACCGCCCCGGCCAACACCTCCATCCCGTTCTCGCAAACCGATACGGCAGCGGCGATCGCGGCCGCCGTCGCCACGGCGGTCCAAAACGCCGGGCTGGGATTGTCTCCGGTGATCCTTCCTGGAGGACGGGTTTATCTGGGCGGCACTCCCTCGCATTCACTGGACACTTCGAACACACGGTTGACGCAAAGTGGCCGTCCGGGAGCCCAAACGGCCGGCGCGATCGCCGTACCGTTCGTTCCCGGTGGCGCCATGGATGCGGCCGCACTGGCGACGGCGATCACGGATGCCATCAACGGTTCGGGAATCGGGGTGACCGCCTCCACCGAAGGCAGCCACATTCAGCTCAGCGGAGCGACCGATGTGGTGCTTCTGTCCTCGTTCCCCGCCATGGAACTCTCGACCCAGGGAATCGTCCTGCAATCGCAGATTGTCAATCCCACGCCTTTCCCGCTCGATTTCCCCGGGGCCACCGATGAACCGGGACATCGCGATATCCCGCCGCAAATCGAAACCCACTTGAACGCGGATGTCGACTCGCACGACGGGCCGGAAGTCTACTATTACAACTTCCAAGATGAGTACGGCGTGCTGGAAGGCCGCGTGATGCACAACGCCATTACGGAGGCTCAAAAGCAGCGCGCCCGGGAAGTCTTCGAGTTCTACAGTAGCGTTCTTGGGGTCCAGTTCATCGAGAGCGAAAATCGCGGCTTCACGATCGTGACGGGCGACCTGCGCGTGCTCGATCCCAACATCGACACGGGTCCGGGAGGCGTCGCCGGGTTGGCAGGTGGCAACATGGCCATCATGGATGCAGCCGACTTCGATAACGCCGATGACTCCCGTCCATTGGGCAGTTGGTTCCAGGTCGCCATGCACGAAATCGGCCATCTCTTGGGATTGGGGCACTCGTACGAGTTGCCGCCGCTGACGATCCAGGGAGATCAGCCGCAACTCAGTTTCGGCATTCCCGCCGAGGGCGTCTTCCCCGGCGATCACGACATCGCTCACGGACAGTTTCTCCATCGCCCCGACAGCACGGACATCGACCTGTATCGGTTTGAAGTGACGCAGTCGGGCGAATTTCAGGCGGAAACCGTGGCTGAGCGCCTTGTGAACTCGAGCCTGCTCGATACTTATGTGGTCCTCTACCGTGTGAACCTCGATGCCGATGGCCGGGTCATCGAACGGGAAGTCGTCGCCCAAAATGACGACTTCTTTGCCAACGACTCATACATCCGAGTCCAACTCGAGCCGGGAACGTACTACCTGGCTGTCAGCTCGACTGGCAACGACGCGTTCGACCCGCAGCTTCCCGATACGGGCTTGGGTGGCCGCACGTCGGGTCGTTACGAGCTGCGGATGAATTTCCGCCCCAACGTCGATGACACGATTCGCGACGCCACCGGTGTTGCGTTCGACGGCGATGGCGACGGCATCCCCGGCGGTGTCTACAACTTCTGGTTCCGCACGGCGGCTCCCGAGGGAACGCAGGGCTTGAACGAACCCTCGACGCTGTTTGTCGACAAGGCGGCGGCCGACGGCGGCGACGGCTCGCCTCAGGCACCCTTCAACAACATCCAAGAGGCCTTGGCTGCTGCCGAGCCGGGCGACATCGTGCGCATCGTCCCCAACGGCGGCGCGGACGGCGATCTCACCACCACCGGGGACAACCTGGCATACGAAATCGGTTTTCGGCGATTTGGAAACACGCCGCTGCAAGACGGGGAGAGTCTCGAAGTTCCCAAGGGCGTGACGGTCGTCGTCGACGCGGGCGTCATCATGAAACTGCGCCGCGCTCGGATCGGCGTCGGCAGCTCGTCGGTGTCCATTGATCGCAGCAATGGGGCGTTGCAAGTCCTGGGAACGCCTCGCGTTATCGGCCCGCGCGGGGAAGTGGTGCTCGACGAAACCGGGCGACCGGCCGTCGGATCCGTTTACTTCACTTCGGTCCATGACCCGGACCTCGGCGTGGGGGCACTCGTCGACCCAACGGCACCGGGCCCCCGACCGGGCGATTGGGGCGGCATCGTCTTCCGGAATGATATCGATCTCGGGGAACAGCGGTATGTCCCCGAACAAAACGGACTCTTTGTCAACCGGGTAACCTATGGGGATTTCCGTTACGGCGGAGGTTCGGTGTTGGTGTCGGGCGTCAGTCAAGTCGTCACGCCCATTCACTTGATCGATGCTCGCCCAGATCTCATGTATAACCGCATCCGATTCAGCGCTGATGCGGCCATCTCTGCCAACCCTGACAGTTTCGAAGAAACCACGTACAACGCGCCTCGGTTCCAGAATCCTGATGTCTACTCGTCTGACTACCGTCGCGTCGGTCCGGAAATCCGAGGCAACACGGTTGTTGAAAACAGCCTCAATGGTCTGTTCATTCGCGTCACGACCCCGGCCGGGCAAGACATCGAAAAGATGACCGTCTCGGGACGATGGGACGAGCGCGACATCCCGATCATCCTGACCGAGGCACTGATCCTTCGAGGCCAACCCGGTGGGCCGCTCGACCAGGCGATCACGCCTCCCAGTCTCCTGATCAAGGGGACAGAACAAACCGGAGGAACGCTCAGCGCCGGGACGTACAACTACCGCGTCACATTCGTCAATGCCGCGGGCGAGGAGACTCCCGCTTCGGAACCCTCAGCGGACATCACGGTCACGGGTGCCGGGGGCGCCATCTTCCTGGAGAACCTCCCAACACTGCACAACGTTTCCGGCTTTGTGAGTCGGCGCTTGTACCGGAGCAACAACAGCGGGGGAGGCCGCTACACGCTAGTCGCCAATCTCAACGCCTTCGACACGAGTTATGTCGACGACGGCGGGTCGCTCGGCGAGCTGCTCAAGACGCCTCAACCAATCCTCAACGGTCGCCCCAGCGCCCGATTGGCCATCGATCCAGGTGTGGTCGTGAAGGTCGACGCCGGGCGATTCGAGGCGGAAGCAGGCGCGACGTTCGCTGCCGAGGGAACATCGAACGAGCCGGTCGTCTTCACCTCACTGGCTGACCGGCGGTATGGTGCGGGAGGCACCTTCGACACGGCTTCTTCGGGCAGAACCGACATCCCCGAACGAGGCGACTGGGCCGGATTGTTCTTTGGCCACTTGAGTTCAGCCAGCCTCGACAACACGGTCATCGCCTATGCCGGCGGTGTGACGCGCATTGAAGGTCGATTCGCCGGATTCAATCCGGTGGAAATCCATCAGGCCGAGACTCGGATCGCCCGCACGCGATTCGAATTCAACGCCAATGGCGTGGCCGAGGGCGATGTGGGCGGCAGTTTGGCGCCGGCGCATCGTTTCGGCCGAGGAAGCAATGGAGAGGCGACCATCTTCGTGCGCGGCGCGCAGCCGATCATCGTGGACAACGAACTGATCAATAACGAAGGCGCTGCCATCAGTATCAACGTGAACGCCCTCAATTCGCGGTTGGTCTCGGACCGAGGCCGGATGACGGGGGCCGCCGAGATTCTCGTCGATGCGCCTCAGAACCAGGGCCCCTTGGTTCGTGGCAACCGGATGTTCAAAGATGTCACCGACCAGCGGAACCTCGAGTACGACACGATCCACGGCATGGTGGTCCGCCCGGGAACGCTGACGACCCAGGGCGTCTGGGACGATACCGATATCGTCCACGTCGTGCTCGATACGATCACGGTTCCCGACTTGCACACGCGCGGAGGCCTTCGATTGGAGAGCAGCGCGACCGAGAGCCTTGTCGTCAAGCTCTTGGGACCGAATGCCGGCTTCACCGCCACGGGACGAGCTCTCGACATCGAAAATCGGATTGGAGGCAGTGTCCAGATCGTCGGTCAGCCGAGATCCCCCGTCGTCCTTACATCGCTCAATGACGACACCGTCGGTGCGGGCTTTACGCCCGACGGCGATCCCATGAACGACACCAATGCGAACGGCGATCGTCTGGGGAGAGCCAAGCTGCCGACCGGCCCGGAAGTCGACAATGGAACGTTGATCGACAACGACGTGCTGCCCAACATCCCCGGACGGTGGTTGTTCGATGTCCTCAACGGCGGAGAATCGGGGTCCCGGGGAGGAATCACGGCCCAGGGGAGGACGCAGCTCTTCTCTGACGTCGATGTCATCTTTGATTTCCTCAACTTTATCGATGTCGGCGCCAACGGCAGCGCATTCGACCTTGGATCCACGACGATCACCCAGCCGGCAACGCTTGTCGCTCCTGACCTGGTTGTCAGCGAGGGAAGCTTCAACGGGCAAAACGGGACCGTCAACTGGCGACTCGAAACCACACTTGAAGACGGAATTCCGACCGTCTTCAACAAACTGATCCTGACCAGCGAACAGCCTCTAGGGACGCTTCGTTTCATCAACTACCTCGACGAAGATGTGCTGAACATTGATGATGACTTCCTCTACCTGGTCGGAACGCCAGGACAGGAGGACTTCCGTGCGTTCACGCTTGACAACGCCGAACGAATCGGTTTCAGCCAAGGGGGAATCTACACCGCGGGTCCGGGACTCGAAAACGCGACATACGACGGGTTTGCCGCCGACAAGTTCGCCGACCTGCTGAGCGCGATCCAAGGTTCGGGTACGACCTACTCGCCAGCTGGGAACATCGACACGACCGACCTGACACCGATGAATGACCCGGAACTGGGCCAGATCTATGGCTTGGCAGACGTGACGACGGCGTTCGCCTGGTCGGTCGACCCGAATGCCACGAGTGCCACGATTACGTCATTCCTTGATCTGGTTCCGCGCGATCCGGCCACTGATGCCTCGGCCGGCGACTGGCGCAGTGTCCGCATCGATCCACTCGCCAATGATCGGAACGTCGATATCGTACTCGAGCGAGAGGCGACCGATGCGCAGCTAGGGGTCGACGCCAATCCCACGCCAGCTTCCGCCCAACCGATCGGCCTGATCGCACCGCACGACAAGGCTCAGGATGAGAACCTGCGTTTGGGCGTGGAAGTTCAGGGCGTCATCGCTTCGCCCAGCGACGTCGACGTCTACTCGTTCGAGGCGTTTCCCGGGACGGAGGTCTGGTTCGACATCGACCGTACCTCGCAGGGACTCGACTCGGTCGTTGAACTCATCGACGCCAACGGCCACATCTTGGCGCAATCCGACGACTCGTTCGCCGAAGGCGTGGGACGTCTGCCGGTCTATGTCGACACCACACAGATCAACGCCACCGATGTTCATCCGCTCCAGCGCTCGGCCAGCGATTTCTACCCCGAAAGTGCCTTTGGTCAGCCGAAAGACGAGTATTCCACCAATCCGCGCGATGCCGGGTTCCGGGTCCGCCTTCCTGGCCCCAGCGGCGAAAAGCAGACCTATTATGTGCGGGTACGCAGTAGCAACCTGCTGCCGGGAGACAATCGCGCCAAATTGCAGGATCCCAATGCCGTCTTCGATGGACTGACTCGAGGTGCCTATCAACTTCAGGTGCGGATCCAGGAACGGGACGAGGTACCCGGTTCGACCGTCCAATTTGCTGACATCCGCTATGCTACGAACGCGGTCGAGGTCTTCGGCCAGCCGACTCACTCGCCGCTGGCTGCCGAAGCGCTCGAGGACGGCACGCCGAACCAGGTTCTTGCCGACGCCCAGCCGCTTGGCAATTTCATGCAGACCGATCGTGGAGCCTTGGGCTTCAGCGGGACGCTCGACAATCCGACCGACGTCGATTTCTACCAGTTCGAGGCCCGGTACGATTCGATCCAACGCATCAACAGCGCCGGCGATGAGCATGTACCGGTCGTCTTCGACATCGATTACACGGATGGATTGGGCCGCCCCGATACTCAACTGTGGGTCTTTGACGACCAGGGCAACTTGATTTTCACCGGCGAGCGATCCAACTTGGCCGATGACCTGCCCGCACCTAAGGAAGGGAACGACCTCGACGATCTGGATCGGGGTTCCGTGGGACAGCTCGATCCTTTCATCGGTCCGGTCGCCCTTCCCGGCGGCAGTTACTCCGTCGCCGTCACCAACGCCGGCTTGATGAATCGTGAGATGGAGCAGTTTTACCTGAGGAATCCGGCGAACCCCTTGTTCCGTCTCGAACCGATCGACTCGGTTGGCCGCATTTACGACGAGCACTTCAACACCGAGGGTGCCGAGACGGGAACCGCCGATCCACCTCAGATTCCCGTGCTGCTGAACAACGATGCCATCGTCCCCTATGCCCTCGGTGACATCTCCCTTTACGTCGCTACGCAGAACAACTTCTCCGTCGAGATCTACTCCGTCGACGGATTCACAGGTGTGCGTGAGTACACGGTGGGCAACGTCCCGGTACCCGAACAGGGGTTGATCGAAGACATCGCCGTGCGGCCGACAGACGACTCGGTGCGCGCCTTCTCGACCATGCTCCACAACCTGGCTCGGACGCGCGATGATCGCGTGGGCATCTATATCGGAATCGATCCGGGAGACGCCAGCGTCACCGACCAGGCGGACGATCAGTTGGAGACCTACGAACCCGATCCGGGCAGCCAACCTCCTTGTACGCGGGATCGGCGAGCTCGCAATCCGGTGAGCGGGGAAAACAACGGTGTCGGCATCCACTTCCGCGGTGTCACGTTCGGAACGGTCGACGGGCGTTTGCGCGGCTTTGCGGTGGGAAGTCGTCCCGAACCGTTCCGCAGAACCGAGTGCGGTACCGAGTACGAACCGAACGCGTTGTACTGGTTTGATCCGGACACCGGCCAGATGGAGACGGTGGCGTTTCAACCGGGCGTCCAGGATCGTGTCGCCCCCACTCGTCACCCGGGAGCCGGGACGCAGGTTCGGGAACGAGGCGTCCTCGACACGGGCGATCCGAATGACCCGGGGAACAGTACGCTTGCCACGACCGAGGCCACCACGGTCGACACGGCAGGGAGGACGATATTTCGAATCCGCGACGGCGCGCAAGTCGGTGTCGACTTTGACTTCGACGGCACGGCCGACGTGACGTTCGAAATGAACACCGGCCCTGAAGTCTTGCTGCAACCCGATGCGGCGGCGGGACGCTTCGTGCGGGACGGCGACACGTTCTTGCTCGATGGAACCAGCATCGAATTCGACACGGGATCGGTTCTGGTCGTCCGGGCACTCAGCGGTGCCGAGATCGCCGACGGTGAGACGTTCACGATCACGGATGACAACCCCACCGGCGAAGTGACCCTCACGTTCGAGTTCAACAAAACCGGTGGCGTCAGCGGCAGTAACATCGAAGTGCCGATCCACGACGGGATGACCCAAACGCAGATCATCCAATCGATGCGCAACGCCATCGACGGTGCCAGCTTCCGGGTCCAAACCGATCTGGTCGACAACCGAATCACGCTCATCAACGAATCCTCCACCACAGGTGCCACCTCCAATGCCCCGACCGTGGCCGTGGAGGGTAGCCCTGGGAGTACGTCGCCGCGTGTCGTCCGCGTTGAGGAAACGATGGATCGCGACGAGTTCGGCACGGCGCTCGTGGAAGGTTTCCGCTCGATCGCCGGCGTCACCGTCGGCTGGAAGGGAGAACGGGTCAACTTCCTTGGCGCGACGACGGGTGATTTCACGACGATCGTCGGTCGCGGCGTCTTCGTCGACGTCGGCAGCGACGGAAATGTGTCACCCGGAACGATCGGCGTCGGATTCCTCGCTCAGGATTCGGCCGACTTGATCGCCTCGCGGCTGGCGAATGCCATGACCGGTCAGAGCATTCCCAACCGGCGCGACAACAATTTGATATTCCTCAATCCGCCCTTCAGCTATGCGTTCGCTTCGTCTCCCTTCACGCTGGGCGGCAACCCACCAGGCGGCGAATTGACCGGATTGGCATTTGTCGGTCAGACGCTTTACGCCATCTCCGATGAAGGGGGGCTCTACCAGATCGACAACTATGCCAGCACGCAAGGCGCTGTCGCGCGCTATATCCCGACGTCGGTGGCCCTGCGGGGACTCGAGTTCGAGGGGCTCGTGGCCGGACCCACAACGACCGAGAATGGCGCCTATTCGGACATCCTCTTTGGCGTCACTTCCGACGGCACGCTCTATGCCTTCAACACACAAGGCATCCTCCAACCTGTCTTCCTGGATGGCCGGTCGTCGATCGACCTCGATGTCGAAGGTCGCGTCGTGGGCCTGGCTTTCTCGACGCTGCAAGAGAATCCCTGGCGGGTGGTCAGCGGGACGAACTTCCAGTCGGACGACCCGGGGCATTTCGAGATCGCTCCGCCGGACGCCAGCCGGCCGGCCCTTCAATTCAACAACACGAACGGTTCGCTCCATATGGCGCGCGGCGAGTTGGATCCCACCGGATATGCCTACACGGGAGGGTTGATGGGAGCCATTGAAACCGCTCCTTTCAGCTTGGCCGAATACTCGCCCGCCGACCGACCGTATCTCTACTTCACATACTTCTCGGAAACCGAAGATGCGAATGGCCCAACGGTGTGGGACTCGATGCGCGTCTACATCACCGATGGTTCCGGGCAGTGGGACCTCCTTGCCACCAACAATGAGAATGTGGACCTCGAAGCTGCCACCAGTCCCAACTTCGTGCAGCCGATCTTCGACAATACCGGGTCGTGGCGTCAAGTCCGTGTTCCGCTCACCAACTATGCCGGACTGGACAACCTCCAGCTCCGATTCGACTTCACCACCGCCGGCGACTGGAATTACGGCGACATCTTCACCACCGGCAGCGACTTGCGGATACGTCCCGGTCGCGAGCTGCGCGACGGTGAGTTCTTCCAGGTAGACAACCGGGTTTTCGAGATCGAGCTCGGATTGACACTGGTCACTCCCAGCGGCAAGGCGATCGCCGATGGCTCGACCCTCGAACTAAGAGATGGCTTCAACACCTATGTGCTCGAGTTCGACTCGAACGCCCAACTCGACGATCCAGCCCATATCCGCGTTCCTTTCGGCGAGGACTGGACGCCTCGAGAAGTCGCCGAGTCTCTTTTCTCCGAGCTGCGCAACAACTACGTCACACCCGTCCTTTCTGCCGACTTGACCGACGAATCGAACGATTCGCTGGCCGACGCCGTCGACTCGGGCTTGATCGGAACCCAGCAAAGCTTTGTGGCTCGAGGCGAAATCGGCGACAATCCGAATGTCGAACCCGATTTGGACGTCGACCTGGTGAAAGTCGAACTAAAGCAAAACGGCACGCTGCGAGCGAATGTGCGAGCCTTCGGACTTAACCCGCGCAGTGATCTCGATCCGGTCTTGCGCGTCTTCGATGCTCGAGGACGCGAAGTCGCCTTCAACGACAACTCCAATTCGACACCCGACCCGTCGCTCACGTTCACGGCGACTGAAGCGGGAACGTACTATGTCGGGGTCAGCGGAGCTCCCAACACCACCTATGATCCGCGCTTCGCCTCCAGTGGCCTGCGTTCCCAGACGCTGGGCGAGTATGAACTGAGTATCGAAGTCACCGACCCGGCCGGCGTCGCTTTGGTGGATGAAAACCGCGTCAATGTGGCCCCGATCATTTCCGCCGTGGCCGATCCGGCCAGCAACGTTGCCGTCGAAGGGGACTTCGGCACACGGTTCGGTGAGCCCATTTTCATCAACGGCGGGATGTCGGACCGCGATGTCGCCCGAGCCGTGCGTCGGTCCTTGGCCAACGCTTTCGCGAACGGCGTCATTGGGGCATTCAAGACGCGAGGAAACGTGGTCCGCGTCATCGGACACACGGTCGACGACCCCGGGCCCTTCGGCTTGACCGATTCGCTGCCCGGAGATGCGTTCGGCAATTTCAACAGCCCGCGTCGATCGCAGTTGAACATGTTCGAAGGCATCTACATCGACGACATCATCATTGGGTTCGCCGAGCGGGGTGAGATGGCGACTGGCGCCGCGGGCATCAGTGACTTTGTCAACACGCTGGATCAGGAAACGGTCAATCCCATCCTGGTCGGCGAATACTACGGCGAAATCCGAACCACCGACCTGTTCGGTACGACCACGCTCGATGAGAACGACAATCGAATCATCGATCTCACCGAGACCTACGATACGAACTTCCGCAACAACCAGTCGCTCGCCATCGTGGCGCCTCCCGCCTACGATCTGTCCGATGGCTATCTCCTTCGGCTCAGTGACGGAACGGGAGAGGTCGTCTACGAGTTCGACGACGTCACGATCAATGACGGCGTCGCGCCGGGGCACGTGGAAGTCGATTTCGATCCGCTCGCCCCGAATCCGTTTGGCCCAGGCTTGTTAGCCGAGCGCGATTTCGACATTGCCAAGCGGCTCCGAGAATCGATCAACTCGGATGCCTCGCGCAACGTCATCGATGTTTCAGCCGGACTCTCGAATTCCGCTCCGGCTGGAAGCGCCTTCGATGCGGTCAGTCGCGATCCGATCCTCAACCTCCACGGCTCGGCGCGCACCGATGTCATCGTCGATCGCTTGGAAATCACCGAGACGACGACCGATGCCCGGAAACTGGCCGAACGTCTGATCGGACCTGGCATCCAGTTGGGATCGATGACGCCGAACCTGGTCAGCGGAGTGAATTCGGCAGGCTTTTTTGAAAACGGCAGCCGTTCGCTCGGGATCGAAGAAGGTGTGATCCTGGCAACCGGGGATGCGCGAACCGCCGAAGGGCCGAACGTCGACTCGGGATCGACGACAACCGCCTCGGGCCTTCCCGATCCCGACCTGGACCGCTACTTCGCCGTCGAAACGTTCGACACCACGTCGCTCGAGTTTTCGATCGTCGTGCCGCAGGATGGAACGATTTCGTTCGACTTCGTCTTTGCATCGGAAGAATACAACGAATTCGTCAATAGCCAGTTCAACGACGCCTTCGCCATCTTCGTCGACGGCGAAAACATCGCGTTCGTACCCAATACGCAAGTTCCGGTCTCGGTCAACACGATCAACGCGGGCAACCCCTTCGGCAGCGGTGGCCCGAACCAGCAGTACTATCGCAACAACGCTCCCGAAGATGACGGATTGTTCCTCGAGCAAATCGGATTCGACGGCTTTACCACGGTCCTCTCGGCAACGCCTTTCCTGACGGCAGGTGAACATACCGTCAAGATCGCGATCGGCGATGTTGCCGATACCCTGCTCGACAGTGCAGTCTTCCTGCGTCCGATCAATGCTCAACCGGTCCGGAGGCGGGAGGGTCTCCCCGGCATCGTCTATGACGGCAAGGGGGACGACAACCGAAAACGAGATCAAGGACAGATCGTCATCCACTCGAACCGGATCACCCAGTCGCTCGAACGAGGCGTCCGGATCGACGCGGGCGCCCGCGATGCCAATACCGAGATCCCGCACAACGGGCCGGCGCGTCTGACGCGACTTTTGAACGAACGGAACCTGCTGCCAGGAGTCGTCGTCAGCAACAACGTCGTGGCTTTCAACGGAGATGCCGGCATCGAGTACAGTGGCGATCCCAGTGTGGCGCCCATGCAGACAGCGCCTGTCCCCTTCGGCCGTATCGTCAACAATACCGTCGTCGGAATCCCCGGGCGCACGACCGGCATCCGCGTCACGGAGAATGCCAGTCCCACACTGATGAACAACATCGTCGCCGATCACGCAGTGGGGATCCAAGTCGATGGTACGAGCACGACGACCGTGATCGGAGCGACCCTCTATGCCGGCAACGGCATCGACACCGTGGGTGTCGGTCCCGGCGAGTTCCCGATTTCTGTCGCTGACAGTAGTACCGTCTTCGTCAACGGCGACGAAGGCAACTTCTACCTGCGCGAACTGGCGCCGGCCATCGACAGCTCGATGGATTCGCTCCGCGACCGTCCCGAGATGAAGCTCCTGCGCGAGCCTTTGGGAATCGCCGAATCACCCATTTTGGCACCGAGCTTCGACAGCCTCGGGCAGCTGCGGGTTGACGACCCGGCCGTGTCGACACCGTCGGGACTGGGAGGCAATGTCTTTGTCGACCGAGGTGCCATCGACCGAGCCGACTTCGCGGGACCGGTGGCCGAAGCCACGAACCCACGCGACAATGACGCCTCCGGACTCGATCTTGACCCTCGCGAAACGTTCATTCAACGTGCGGACAAGATTTTCGAAGCGTTCGAGATCCGCCTCGTCGATGGTGTGGCTCCCAGCAACGCGGCGCTGGGCGTGGGCATCGACGATCTCAGCGTGCTCACGGACACGGTCGTGGTCTCGCGAGATGGGAGGGTACTGGAGGAAGGCATCGATTATCTCTTCAGCTACAACGCGACCTCCGACACCATTCGCCTCACGCCAACCGCCGGCATTTGGGAAGGCGATAGCGCTTACGAAATCACGCTGACGAACACCGACTCGTGGCTCGTGTCGCTTCTCGACGGCAGCCAAGTCGCCGATGGCGCGACCATCGACGTCACCGATGGCTTCGGCAATACGGTTACGTTCGAGTTCGACAGTGGTTATTCGCTGCAGGTGCCTTCCGAGGGTGGAGCCGCGTTCCAAGACGGCGTCTCTTTCCAGATCGCCAACGGCGGAACTCGAGTCACGTTCGAATTCGATAACGATGGCACGACGTTCGGCGGCACTCCCGTGCCCTTCACCGGCACCGATTCGGCCGCCCAGATCGGAGAGGCCATCGCCAATGCGATCAATGGCAACCCGCAGCTCGGTTTGAACGCCGTCCATGTCGGGGACGGCTTTGTGCAACTCGGCGGGACCTCCGACCATACCATCTCGGTCGGCAGCACACCGTTGGTCCTCAATGGTGCGCCCGGCGTTTCCGCGGGGAACGTTCCCATCCTTTACGTCGCTCATCCGTCGACCAGCGGTGCGGAACTCGCTGCCAACGTGGCGGCAGCGATCAACGCCAACACGCAACTGCAGCGGGTCCGGGCCTCGGCCCAAGGATCGAATGTCTCGATTGTCGGTGCCGAAGTGGTTCGCGGGGATCGCGTCCGGTTTGTCGGAGCCATCCGCGATTTGGCGGGCAACGCGCTCCTGCCCAATCGCGACGACGGGACCACCGCTTTCACCGTCTTCCTCGGCGCCGCCCTCGACCTTGGAGACGCCCCGGCCTCGTATCCCGTGGCCAAAGCCAACGACGGTGCCGCCCATCGGGTGGTTCCGGGGTACTCCCTCGGAGCCAACATCACCTCCGAGAGCGATGGGCAGCCTTCTCAACTGGCCAACGCCGACGACGGGGACGACGGAGTCACTTTCTCTCGCCTGATCGCCGGGTACGATGCCACAGCCACCGTCGTGGCTACCGGCGTTGGTACCATCGCTCCCGGATTCCTCGACGCCTGGATCGACTTCAATGGAGACGGCGATTGGAACGACAGCGGCGAGAAGATCTTCGACCGAGTCGCGTTGGCCGACGGCGTGAACACCCTGACGTTCCGCGTCGAAGCGTTCCCGCCCAACGGCGTGAGCTATGCTCGCTTCCGCCTCAGCAGCACGGGTGGCCTTGGTCCGGGAGGCCGCGCCGAGGACGGCGAAGTCGAAGACTACTTGGTCTCGATCGAAACCAACCCGTGGCAGAACCCGGTCCTTCGACAAGACGTCGACGGGAGTGGCTTCGTCTCGCCCATCGATGCTCTTCTCGTCATTCGACGACTCACCGACGTGGGAGCCGCACTTCCTGTTCCGCCGACACCCGATGACAGTCCGCCACCGTACTACGACGTCAACGGGAGCGGTTTTGTCTCGCCCATCGACATCCTCGAGGTGATCAACTACCTGAACCAGTCCCCCGCAAGCGGCGAGGGTGAAGGCGCAGGCTTCACGGGTGCGAGCGCAGACAGCCGGGATGCTCTATTGGCCCTGGGGCCGGCTTCCGTTCGCCCCTCGTCGGCAAGCCTCCTCGGGAATTCAGGTGAAGAAGAGGATACCTTCCTCCCCAACACCGACGCGTCGGGACGCTCGTTCGACCCGCTCCAGGTCGGCACGGCCTCTGATCCGTTCGCCTGGACCGACTACGGGCGGGACGATCTGGAAGAGACGCTCGACGCAATCGCGTCCGACGTGGACGCTCAAGCCGAGGAGGAGGAACTCTGGAGCGATCCCTTCGGCGACTGGGTGTAAGGTCGGTCGGCGCCGGCACAACCGACAAAAATGCCGGGACCGGACCCGATGTCCGGCTCCCGGCGCGCTGGGGCGCAATTTGCTTGTCCCAACTGCAATCGCCGACTACCATCGACGGAAGTAGGCGATACGTCGCACCCACTCCTTGCCGCGAAGAAAACAAGTTCGCGCGCTCCCTGGCTTCTCGCTGTTGATGATGGTGATGGTCCACACAAGAAAGCACCCTCGCAGGAATCGCCGGCGACTCGTCGTCGAATCGTTGGAAGAGCGCCGGCTGCTTGCTCCCTATGGTGCCACCCCTCTAGATACCGGGGAGTTTCTACTGGGGGATGTCCTCGTTAATGTCGTCCTGTTCGAATCGGACGGCAGTATTGATCCGGACACGGAGGATTGGACTCCGCTTGAAATCGAAGACGTCAAGCAGCGCATCGAAGAGGGAGTGACGTGGTGGTCGGATACGCTGGCAGGTCTGAGTGATTGGTGGTACGGCGATCTCGAGAACCCGCCTACGATTGCCCACTCGCTCAACTTCCAATTCGACTTCACTTACGCCGACTCGCCGTTTCAAACGGGATACGAGCCCATCTCGCGCAAGTCTCAGGAACACGTCTTTCCCGTACGCGACTTCTTGATCTCTGTGGATGCTTGGGACAGTTCCCTGGGCTTCGAGGAAAATGTGCGGCGCTACAACGACCGGCAGCGCGAGCAATATGGGGCCGACTGGGCATTCACCATTTTCATCGCCAACGACGCGAACGACCCCGACAAGAAGTTTGACATCAACGGGCAGTTCCTGAGAGCTTTTTCTTATCCCGGCGGACAGTACATCGTCTCGCCCGCGAGCCGGCCGGCTTCGACATTTGCTCACGAAATGGGCCACCAGTTCTGGGCTCGCGACGAATACCTCGGTGGCGGCTCCTACACCGACCGGCGTGGCTATTACAACGCCGCCAACAGCAACGCGGCCGACAATCCGAACTTGGACGCGCGCGAGCCGAGCATCATGGCGCGCGGTGAGCTGCTCGATACCGCATACGCGCTCAATCAAAGTTCTCATTCCTCTCTGGAAATGCTCGGTTGGCGCGACAGCGACCAGGATGGTGTCTTCGATGTTCTCGATGTTCCCTTGGGATTGGAAGGCTACGGCTATTGGGACGCGGACGCCGGCGTCTACCGTTTCGCCGGACGCACATGGGTCCAGACGCTCCCCAATCTCAACTCATCCGGGTCCGGTAACGATATCACGACCAACACGGTTACCCGCGCTGAATACCGCGTCGACGGTGGTCCCTGGACAGCCATCGCCGATGTCGGTGCCGCCGAAGCATCCCTTGATCTGTCCATCCCGCTTGCCGGCACCGAAGGGCAACTCGAACTGCGCACCGTCACGATCGACACCAATGCCTTCGGGGATGAGGTGGTCGTCACCGAGTCCTTTCCGCACTTCCTTGCGGATCTATCCAGGCCGGCGACGGTGGGCCTGCCAGGTATCAATGGCTTCGTCTGGCAAGACGGGGACGCCGACGGCCAGTGGGACACGGGTGAAGCGGGACTGGCGAATTGGACCGTTCAGTTGGTCGACCAAGAGGGCAACCCGCTTGATCTGCAAACGCGAGTCGAGCCGGATGATTTTCCGGATCAGCAAGACATTGGCGAAGCGACCCCGGGGGTCCGTTTGGCGGCAGTTGGAACCGGCGTTCAGTCGAGTGCCGTCCGTGTGGCCGATTTTGGGACCGCCTCGAGCGGCTCGAAGGTCTTCATCCACCAGCGACTCGGTAGCATCTGGTCTGCCGATTGGAACAGCGTCAACCGCCAACTTCGGATCGACTTCGATTCCCCAGTGACTCAAGTCTCGCTTGATGCGGTCGCCCCGGCCAACGACACGGCCATTGGCCGCCTCGACGCCTATGACGCTCAAGGCCATATTCTCGCTCGGTACACGACATCTTCGCTCTCCGATGGTGCTTCGGAGACGATGACGGTACAGCGAGCCGCCGGGGATATCGCCTACGTGATCGCGGGCGCCAAGCGAGGCACCACGGTGCGATTGGACCGACTCGTTGTCGGCCCCGAGTCCACCGCGACCACCGACGCTCAAGGTGCGTTCAGCCTTCCCTACCTTCCGGCCGGCACCTACCAGGTCGCAGCCATGTCCCCGAGTGACTGGGAATGGACCGCACCCGTCTCGGGCAGCCAGAACGTCACCGTCGCCGCTAGCGACGTCGTGCGGCACGTCGATTTCGGAGGCCTCCCCAGCGGCACGCTCCATCCGTGGCAAAACCCGGTCAATCCCTTCGATGTCAACGACGATGATGTCGTCTCACCTCTTGATGCACTCGTCGTCATCCAGGATCTCAGCACCTCGGGAGCCCGCAAGCTCCCCGACCCGGGTCCCGATGCCAGTCCGCCACCGTACGTCGATGTCAGTGGAGACGGCTTCGCGACTCCACTCGATGCTCTGTTGGTCATCTCTTTTCTCAGCAAGGGCCCCAGCGGCAATGCGGAAGGTGAAAAGAGCGACGGGGATCAAGGGGGAACCGGGGGAACTGGTCCCGAAGGTGAAAGCGCCATGGACCCAGCTCGCCTCTCCGCCTCACCTGTGATCACCGTACCGTCGATCGGGATGGCCGCGGGCCCTTGGGTGGGTGGACGCCGCCTCGTTACGTCTCGTCGGCTCCAAAGCGAACCTCTAACGGTGGACCGACCGGTCGACCGGTTCCTCGCATGGAACCCCGTCGGGCTCCTCCTGGAAGATCTCGCGCCGCGTCCCCACACATCGGACTTGCCAAGTGGCGACGAAGAACCCTCCTGGCTGCAATTGCTGGCCGAGGACCGTGAGCGTTACCGCGCCGAAGCAGATTCGCTGCTGCAAGAGTCGGACTCGGTTGCCCGGCCATCGGAAGAAGAGAACGAAACGGTTAGACCAAGCAACTCCGCCAAAGCTTCCCGATCGATTCAACCAACTGTCTCCGAGGAGACGGATGCGTCCGAAAGAACCGAGGGCTCGCGCGAGGAGGAAGATGAAGCGATTCCCGAGGGAAACTCGGAGGGGTCTGCCGATGCATCAGCCTCCGAGGAGGAAGCCTCGGAGGCCTCTGCGAAGAGCCGCTGAACCAGTTCCTCGAGAACGGCACGTCGCGCCGCCGAACTCTCTGTCTCTGCCGCTTTCACGAGTCGTTCCTTGAGCAAGAAAAGGACCGGCGCGTCGATGTCGACTTGTCCATGGGCGACGCGCCGAAGAACCTTTCGCTGCTCTTTCGTCAGTCGGTGAGCTCGCACCAGTTCGTCGAAGAGTAAGTTCACGTCCCGGACGTATCCGGTGTCGTCTCCACGCCACTTCCGAGCTAACCACCACGCCACCACCAGCCCGCCGATCATCAGCGTCAACACGAGGACGAGCTGCGTGGCCGTCCATGGATTGCCACCCGGGCGAAAGCGGTCTCCCATGCGACGCAAAACGTCGTTCTGGGCAACAAGAACCTGGATGCCTAACCAAACCACACCACCATTCACATTCATGTGCCGCTCCCTGTGGATGTCGGAGGCCCTGGCGGTAGCATCCCGCGCTGATCGTCGTCCCGCAACAAGGCTCCCGCTTCCTGTACGAACGTCGTCAACCTTCCCAGGGAAGGAACGACTTCGTCCACGTCTGTCGCTTCCAGAGCTTCTTGAGCCTCTTTGCGCACAGTGGGATGGGGATCGTCGAGGGCTTGTCGCACCGCCGCCTGGGCAATCGCCGAACGACTCTGGCCCAACGCTCGAACTAACGCCGCACGCACAAGGTAGTCTTCCTCCTGGCTCAACCGGTCGATCAACGTGACCTCCACTTCCGATACCACACCCATCGCACAGGCGGCGTCGATCGCTCGCAGCCGACGCGTTCGCGCCGGCGATCGTAACTCGTTGCGCAACTCCTCGAGCCCCTTCGGGTCGACTCGCCGAACCAACTGCCCCATCGTTGTCTTTACCTCATCCTCCAGGAGATCGATCACGGTCATGAACTTCGCGAAGGTGAATTCATCGAGCGACTCTTGCGCCGCTTCTCGGACCTCGGGATAAGGACTCTCCAGCTCCTGGACTAAACGCGTGATGCACCCGGGAACCGACCGTCTGCGGAGTTGCCGGATCAGCGTCGCCTGGACAATCGGATCGGGATCGTCCAGGCACCGCACGACAAGCTCGTTCGCCGCGGCTCCCCCAAAGTCGGCCAGCGCTTCGGCCGCCGCCCTGCGGCCACCCGTGCGGCCCCGAAGCATCACCTCTTCTAACGCTGCAAATGCTTCCCTCCGGTCCATCCCGGACGCCGCGACGAGTTTCACGAATGCCGTCTGCTGGACGTCGCTGAGTTGGTCGAGAATTGCCAAGGGAGGCTTGGCCCAAACGATCGACTCTAAACGGCGAAAAGCTGCCGTTACTGTGGGGGACGGGTTGGGCCCGACGGCCGTCAATAGCCTGCGCAAGAACGGAAGGTCGCTGCGGTGGGCGATCAGTTTGAGCACACTGACAGGGGCGTTGCCAGCCTGAAGCCACGCGATCGGCAAATCGAATAGAGTCGCCCGTGTGGTGTGCTTGAGCAGGTCCAGAACCACCAGAAAGGCAGGATGGTGAGGATTGCCGAGAATGTCGAGCAACACGGGATGTTGGGGATCGGCGAGCAGCAAGAAGGATTCGAGCACCTTGCGGTTCCGATGGCGGTCAAAACGATCGGCGGCATGTTCAAGCGCTTCCAAGGCGTGCGCTTTCAGACGGTCAAGTCTTTGGCCGGACGGCTCGTCGGCCTCTGACGAAGCCTCCTCTTCTCGGAGCTTCTGGCAGAGCCCCAAGACCGTGTCGGCGGCCATCTCGGACACCCACCCCTCACGTTCTTCCACCGCCAACAACAGAACCGGCACCAAATCGTACTCGCGTATCGACAGCACCGCATCGCAGCCGATTCGCCAGATCCGCTCGTCCGAACTGAGCAAAGCGCCTCGCACGGCCGAAGCGAACCGTGCTCCCTCACCGGCAAGACGGCGGCGCCAATCGGCATCCCACCGCTCCCAGCGCAACAAGAACTCCCAGTAGCCGGCAGGACTGCGTCGCGCCAACAACACCTCCATCGCCTGCCGAGCCACTTCCTGCGGAGCTCGGTCCATCGCCGCAGCCAAAACGGGCACTGCGGCCTCATTCCGAGTGTTTCTCAAGATGTCCCACGTAATCTGCCAGCCTTCAGCCATCGGCGATACCCCACATCGTTGCCTCTCTTGAAGATACGGCGCCCATGGCCACCGTGCGCCAACAGGCGAATCCCGTAAGACGTTTCCTCAAGTTGCGGCCGCCCTATCGGTACGGCCGGCACGATCCCTCCCCCCCACATCCGGGACCAACCCACCTGTGGATGAGCCACGCCCCTCACCAGCCGCAGCGTCTTGCCCTGAACGCCTCCAACGCCCACACTGGAGTTTGACGCCTGACGCCCGTCGGACGGGCTCCATTCGGCGTGCTTTCACCTGGAGCGTTCCCACGGGGGCAGCTCGAGAAAGCAGCCACCTCGGTTAGGATCCCCGTGACTTTGGGCCATCCCTGGAGGAGATTTTCGATGACGGCGACCCCGGTACTGGACCGGCAGTTCCTCGCCATGCGTGCCAAGCTGTTGGAGTTGGCGGCTGACTTCGATCGGCTCGAGCGATCCGGAGAACTCGCTGCCGCTGATCCCCGCCTCGCGCAGCTCGAGGAGGCTGTCGCTACCCTGCGTGAGTCAGGAAGTCAGCGAGCCGAAAAGATTCAGCATGTTTTTTCGCGTGACTATGATCCCCAGTGGCGTTCCCAAATGAACCTCTAACAAGCGTTCCCGAAACATCCAGCTGGAAGTGACGGGCCCGAAAATGGAAAAACTCGCCAGCTGGTTTGGCTACCGTTCTTGACATCCCCCGGCATCCTATCCTCTCCACCACTGCGAACCATGGATTATATCGACCCTCACATTCACATGGTCTCCCGGATCACGGACGACTACGAAACCCTCGCCCGCATGGGCTGCGTCGCCGTGAGCGAACCCGCTTTTTGGGCCGGCTTTGACCGAGGCAGCGTCGACGGCTTTCGCGATTACTTCCGCCAACTGACCGAAGTCGAACCCCGCCGTGCGGCTCAATACGGGATCGCCCACTACACCTGGCTCTGCATCAACGCCAAAGAAGCCGAAAATGTGGAACTCTCACGCGAAGTCATCGCCATGATCCCCGAGTTCCTCGATCGGCCCAACGTTCTGGGCATCGGAGAGATCGGACTCAACAAGAACACCAGGAACGAAGCCACCGTCTTCCTCGAACATGTCGAACTCGCCGTCACCCACGACCAGTCGATCCTGATCCACACGCCTCATCTGGAAGACAAATACCAGGGAACGCGCATGATCCTCGATATGCTCTGTGCCGATAGCCGCATCAACCGATCGCGCGTCCTCGTCGACCACGTCGAAGAACACACGATCCAAGCCGTTCTCGATGAAGGCTTTTGGGCGGGCATGACCCTTTATCCGGTCACCAAATGCACGCCCGCGCGAGCTGCCGATATGGTCGAGCGATACGGGCCGGAACGGCTGATGGTCAACTCGGCCGGCGATTGGGGCCCCAGCAAACCGACCGCCGTTCCCGATTTCATCTTCGAGATGCGTCAGCGGGGACACAGCGAAGCTCTGATCCGCCAAGTCGTCTATGACAATCCTCTGGCATTCTTCGGCCAGAGCCACCACTTTGACTTCGAGCCGCGTCGCTAAAACGAGAATCGCGTTTCTCAACTGCGCAAGGCCGCCTCCAGCACGCTCCGAACGTCGGTATCCCGGACCGGGCCCTCGTCCGGAAGATAAGCCGCCTCCGAACAACCCAGCACAGCATATTGCGACTCCTGCGTAACGGGGGCGCCGTGGCTGCCCCGTACGAGCGTCGCATCGAGGGGAATCGAGCGCGTGGCCGGATCGAAAAACAACTCGACCGGGTCATAGCCGGGCTTGCGATGGATGTCGACCGTGCGCGCAAAATCAGGCGCCGCCTTGTCGTCCTCCCACCAATAGTACGCCTGCCAACTTCGAGGCTCAGAGACGAGGATGATATCGCCACTGCGAGGATGATCGAGTGCATAGCGAGATCGCTCGTCGCCAGACAGCACCTCGGCGATGCCCTCGCACGACCGAAATCGGTCGACGATGCGTGGAATCAAGTCTCGAGCCTCCGGATGAACAAAGACATGCCCGCACTGGTGATCCACGAGTGCCCAAGCGCGACTCCGCTCGACATCCAGAATCTCGCCGTTCGTTTCCCGCACTTCCAGCCACCCCTCCGCTCGCAATAGCCGGTTCGGATACACGACATGGTCGACCGGGGTGATCGCATATTCGCCAGCCCACACCCATACGATCGGTCCCTCGGTCACCGCTTCGAAACGGTCCATCATTTCCCCCAGCACCTGATCGAGTTCGCGAACGGCTTCTCGAGCCGGCGGGGAGTCGGGGCCGACTTTTTGAGCGGCATAGTCGAGGTGCGGAAGATAGATGTAAAAAAAGTCGGGCCGAAATCGCTCGTACGCGAACGCCGCCGTTTGGGCGATCCACTGCGAACTCTCGATGTTCGCCAAAGGTCCCCAGAAATGCTGCAAAGGAAAGTGCCCGAAACGTTCCAGCAACTCGCGGTAAAACTCCTGCGGTTTCGTGTAACACCAAAGCGACTCCGAGCCATCAGGATTGTGTATGGGGGCCGGCATGCAGACGTAGTCGGCTCCCGACTCCTTGGAGAGCATGGGAAACCAGACCGCCGAGCGCCGTTGGGGCTCCCAATCGTGCAAGTCATCCCAGATCTGCGAAGCCTGAATGACCGAGTTCTTCGCCGTCCACATCTCGACCTCGCCTCGGTCCCTCCAAAAGAACCCATTGGCCACGACGCCGTGATCGCGAGGCAGAACGCCCGTGATGAAATTCGCCTGCACCGGCCACGTCACGCACGGGAAATGTGGCGCTAGCCGGACTTGAGCCCCACGCGCCAGTCGCGACTGAAGCGACGGCATCTCCGCCACGTCCTGCTCCCGTAGTCCCGGTACCGACAAGAAAACGACTGACGACATGGATACGTCTCCTTGGTGGACAACTCCGACGCCGAGGCGCCGCAGGAAAGCTGCCTCGTTACGTCGGCGGAACGACGCGAGTGATCCCGTAGGCGGGAGCCAAGAGCGCCAAGATGGATATCCCGGCTAGTTGGCCTCGCCACACCAAAGCCACACTCGCGTCCAAAACGATGACCGTCAAGATGGCCAAGCCCACGACGGCACGAATGCGTTCCGGCCGCGGATCGAGAACCGCAGCCAAGCCTCGTCGGAAAACAGGAAAGACCAGCAAGGCCAGCAGTCCCCACCAAGCCCACTCGGGACGAAAACCACTTCGTAACGATTCGGGAACCCCTCGGTCCATCTGGGATAACACGGCGATCCCTGCCAGCATCACGATCAGCCCGATCGCCGGCCCAGCACGGCCTCTGTGTTCGACTTCCGAACGAGCCAGTATGGTGATGCCGGCGACGTACAGCCCCAGCCCCGCCGCAATCGTCCCATGCCCCGCGTGCCACTGCGATAGGCCGCCCTCGATGAGGCTCATCCCAAGCAAGACATTGAGACTCCGACACGCCCCCATCGCTATCGGTCCGGCCGCGGTTCGCTTGAGCCCTCCGTCGTAGGCGAGGATCACGGCGCTCAGCACTAGCGCGATCGTACCCGGCAACCACCGGGCAGCCCCGGTCGTCACTGCCCCGGCGCCCCATGCGGCCATGTTTCCCACGACAAGCAGAAGCAGCCCCAACCGTCGAGCGGCTTCTCGGCTGATGGCCCCCGAGGGAATCGGACGCTCGGGGCGTTCTTCTCGATCGAGTTCTGCGTCGAAGTAGTCGTTCCAAACCATGCCGGCGGTGTAGAGCGAGCCAGAGGCGACGGTCAGAAGCCCCCAGGCCCGCCACCTGCCGGCGTCCCATATCGTCAGCCAACCGCTGGCCACGGCATAGCCCATCCAAACGTCGGCGAATGCCGTGAATACATTGCCGATGCGGCACAGGCGCAGCCACGGCATGAGTCGGCTTCCCATCAGCACCTCCTGCTTTTCACGTTTCGATTGGGGAGAGTGACTCCCCTCGCCACTTTCCCTTCCCCATTCGTCCAGCCATAATGGACACGTGTATGATCCCACATTTTGGCCAGCGAAAGGAGCCTACCATGAACCGTTTCTACCTACCTCTCCTTGCCATCGCCCTGCTGCTGGGCGCCGGTCCTCTCGCTCTCCCCGCCCGTGGCTCGGATCTCAACAACGCCATCGCCGAACTCAAGAAAAACCCCAACGATGAATCGAAACTCAAGGCTTTTTGGCAAGCAGTCATGCAAGAGGTCGTCGGGATTGCCAGAACCGATCCCGACAAAGCCGAAGAAGCATTCAACAAGGCGAATGATGCGCTGAAGGCAGCCGTCGAAAAGGCCGAAGGTACGAACAAGGCTCGAATGCAGCAATTTCAGAAGGTCATGCCTCGCGTCAAGAGCATGATCGACGCGGGACGCAAATTGAAGGAACTGGTCGGAAAACCCGCGCCGCCGTTCCTGTCGAAGGTCGATGCGTGGGTCAACGGCGAACCGCTCACGGAGGATGACTTGAAAGGCAAAGTCGTCTTGCTCGATTTCTGGGCCGTCTGGTGTGGTCCGTGTATCTCCACGTTCCCCCACCTGCGCGAATGGCACGAGAAGTACGCCGACAAGGGACTCGTCATCGTCGGGCTGACTCACTATTACAACTACACCTGGAATGAAAAAGCAGGGCGAGCGTCCCGATCGCAGGCCAAGGTCTCGCACGAGGACGAGCAAGAAATGCTCAAGCAGTTCACCAAGCATCATAAACTCAAGCACGTGATCGCCGTCACCAAGGACAACTCGGTCAGCGAAGCATACGGCGTCACGGGCATTCCCCAAGTGGTCGTCATCGATCGGGACGGCAAAGTCCGCTTGATTCGCGTCGGTTCGGGCCCCAAGAATGCACACGACGTCGAAGAGATGATCAAGAAGCTGATCGGTGGAAAGGCCTAACGCCGATTGACTCTATAGGAAACGACGGTCGGGCGGCCCGTGGCAGACGGGCCGCCCCTTGCATTTCAGCTCCCGACACAACCATGCCCGCCGTCTTCGAATACCGGCTCAAAGTCCCCCCCGAAGCCATCGATGCGCTGGGACACGCCAACAATACCGTCTACCTTCAGTGGATGGAAGCCGCAGCCGTCGCCCACTCCTCGGCACAAGGCTGGCCGACCGAACGATATCTCCAACAAGGCGTGGCCTGGATCGCCCGATCCCACACGATCGAGTACCGTAGACCGGCGTGGGAAGGAGACCAGGTCATCGTGCGCACGTGGGTCAGCGATATGGAACGAGTCTCCTCAAGACGTCAGTATGCGATTGAACGCCTGGAGCCCACTGATCGCGAGGATGGAACAGAAGGCTCCAGCCGCGAGCTGCTAGCGCGAGCCGAAACGCGGTGGGTCTTGATCGACTTCGAAAAACGCCGCCCCATCCGTATTCCACCCGAGATCGCCGAAGCCTTCGAATGTGTGACGCTTCGAGTATAATGGCGAGCGCCCACTGGGCACTCTCCTACTTCGCGACTCGTGATCCCACCCTGGTGCCATGACTCGATTCCACTCCCTCCCCCTTTGGTGCCTCGCCTCTCTGTTGGCCTTCATGGACATACCTACGATGAACGCACAGTCCTCCTTCCTTGTCGAAGCCGAAAGTTTTTCGGATACAGGTGGATGGAAACTCGACACCCAGTTCATCGATACCATGGGCTCTCCCTATCTGCTGGCACACGGCATGGGGCGTCCCGTGGCCGACGCCCGGCGAAAGATCCGGCTGCCGGCGACAGGCCGCTACCGAGTCTGGGTGCGCACGTATGACTGGGTCGCCCGATGGAATGCCCCGGGCCATCCCGGCCGCTTCCAAGTGCTCGTCAACGGAAAACCCCTCGAACCCACCTTTGGAACGCAAGGGAAAGACTGGCAGTGGCAAGACGGAGGCATCCTCGACATCACCGATCCGTCGGTCGAAGTGTCCCTCCATGACCTCACCGGTTTCGAAGGCCGCTGCGATGCCATCTACTTCACCCAAGACTTGGACGAACGGCCGCCCAACGATCTCCCCGAGCTGACAAGATGGCGTCAGAAGAAGCTGGGACTCGACGAAGGCCCCGAAGATCTCGGCGGCTATGATCTGGTCGTCGTGGGAGGAGGATACGCGGGGACGGCCGCGGCCATTTCCGCAGCTCGGATGGGCTGCCGCGTCGCTCTCATCCAAAACCGCCCCGTCCTCGGCGGGAACGGCTCGAGCGAAGTGCGCGTCTGGGCTCAAGGTCTCATCCGCCGAGGCAAGTTCCCGCGGATCGGGGAAATCGTCGAGGAACTCGCCGACCACGCCACCAAATCACCAGGACGCCCCGAAGAGTTCGAAGATGCTAAGAAGGAAGCGGTTGTTCGAGCTGAACCAAACATCGATCTCTTCCTCAATCACCATGCCTACCGTGTCGAAACCGAGAACGGCAAGATCGTCGCGGTTGAAGCGTTCGACACGCGAACGAGCCAGCGAAAACGGTTTCGAGGCCGCAGCTTCGCCGATTGCACGGGACATGGAACGATCGGCTATCTGGCCGGCGCCGACTGGGAAATGACACCCAAAGGCCGGATGGGCATGAGCAACATGTGGATCTGGGAAGAAACCGATCACGAGGTGGAGTTCCCCGAGACACCGTGGGCCCTCGACCTGACGATGAAGGACTTCCCCTACCCTCGCCGATACCACGGCGAATGGTTCTGGGAGAGCGGCTTCGACAAGGATCCGATCCGAGAAGCCGAAGCGATCCGAGATTGGAACTTCCGCGCCGTTTACGGTGCTTTCAATGCGATGAAGAACCGGGACGGCCGGGACAAGCACCGAAACGCAAGACTCGTCTGGATCGCCTTCATCGGCGGCCCGCGCGAGTCGCGCCGGTTGATGGGCGATGTCGTCCTGAGCGAACAAGATGTCGTCGAAAAGAAGCAGTATCCCGATGGTTGCGTTCCGAGCACTTGGAGCATCGACCTGCACTACCCCAAGAAACAATTCGCCAAGAAGTATCCCGACAACCCGTTCATTTCGATGGCCAAGTTCGACCGCCGCGTCGACCGCACCTATGGCTACCCGATCCCCTATCGATGCTTCTACTCACGCAACATCGGCAACCTCTTCATGGCCGGCCGCTGTATCAGTGTCACCCATGAGGCACTGGGAACCGTGCGCGTGATGAAAACGTGCGGTATGATGGGAGAAGTCGTCGGCAAAGCCGCATCGATCTGCGCCAAGCATTACTGCACACCCCGTGAAGTCTATATCAGGCACTGGAAAGAACTGGAATCGCTCCTGAAGCTGCCCGGGAAGGCTCGCCGCAAAACCGTGAACAGCCCGATCGAAATGCCGAGCGTCCTTCTGCCGGCACGTCCCGAAGGCCCCATGCCGGGACTCGACCCCGAAACATTGCCCGGCGTCGTTGTCGACGACCGACAGGCGGAAAAAGAAGGGCCGTGGACCGAAGGCCAAGGACTGAAGGGCTTTGTCGGCTACGGGTACCTCTATGCACCGCCCGACAAAGGAGCTCGCATCCGCTTCACCACACGACTTCCAAGCGGTCGTTACGACGTGCGACTCGCGTACCGCCCCCATCCTAACCGAGGTACCCGCGTTCCCGTCACTGTGAAGACCGCGTCGTTCGAACGGAAGCTCACCGTCGACATGCAAAAGAAGCCGCCTCTGGAAAACGGCTTCATTTCGCTGGGACAGATCGCTGTCACCGGCGACGAAACGTGCGAGGTCGTCATTTCGACCGAAAATGCTGCGGGCATCGTGCATGCCGATGCCGTTTGGTTTGCCGCCTCCCGCTGACGCTGGAAGACACTTTGTCGCCACCTGCCGGCTGGGATCCTCGATGCCGCGAACGACCATGACACCGCCTCCATCCTCGCGGCGCTGGCCGACTGCGCTTGCCGTCGCCGCGCGCTGGTTGGTTCTCCTGGCAATCTGCTGGCTCGTCCATGATGCGGCCCGCCGAAACTCGCTGGGGCAACTCGATGTGACGCAAGCGTCCATCGAGCTGCTCCCGCACGTGCGTCGCTTTCTTCCCTCCGCCGATCGACTCGCTGCGACGCGCGACGATCCACACCGCTGGATCGTCCAATCGCACGACGGCACTCCCCTCGGCCTCTGCCTCACGACGTCACCCGCTACCGATGACGTCATCGGATTCTCCGGTCCAACCAACGTCCTCATCGTGCTCGATACTCGCCAACGCATCGTCGGCCTGGAAATCCTTACAAGTGCTGACACGCCCGAACACGTGGCTCAAGTCGAAGCCGATGAACGGTTCCTCCAGTCGCTCCAAGGGCGAACGCCAGCCGAACTGCGCAAGGCACCGGCCGTGGATGCCGTCAGTGGAGCAACACTCACCAGTGCGGCGATCCTGGAATCGGTCCAACGCCGACTCGGAGGCGCCACGACGTCCCTCCGGTTCCCCGACCCTCTGACATTCGCAGAGGTGCAATCGATCTTTCCTCAAGCCGCCTCATGGCGCCGCCAAAGCAGCTCGGCACTGCCACACTATCTGATTTATGACTCGCAAGGCCGGCGCATCGGGCGCGTCGTAAGGTCGGCTCCCATGACCGACGGCATCATCGGTTACCAAGGCCCCACCGACATGCTCTGGGCCTTCGACGCGCACGACCGTCTCATCGATTATCGACTCCGGCGGAGCTACGACAACACGCCGTACACAAGCGATGTGGCCGAAGATGAACCGATGCGCGAACTTCTGCGAGGCCGCACGTTGGCAGAATTCCGAAACTACGATCCGGCCACCAGTGACATCGAAGGAGTTTCCGGTGCGACGATCACCAGCCAAACCATCCTGCTCGGACTGAAACGGCTGGCCGAACTGGATGCCCAACACCTCTCCAAAGAAAGCGATCCTACGTGGCACCCGACGGCTCACGACTGGGGAACCCTCAGTGTTCTTCTGGGGGCCCTGGTGTTCACCTTCACACGACTTCGTCGTTCGCGCCGCGTGCGCACGCTCTGGTATCTTGTCCTCGTCGGCTATCTCGGCTTTGCCAACGGTGACATGGTTTCGCAGGCGCTTCTGATCGGCTGGGCGCAACACGGGATCCCGTGGCGGCGAGTCGCCGGGCTGGCTGTCCTGGTCGGCGCTGCGTTTCTCGTTCCCTTGGCCACGGGCAAACCGTGGTACTGCCAGGCGGTCTGCCCCTTCGGCGCCGCACAAGGGCTCGTGCGGGGACGCCTCCCCGGGAGGCTGCGTCCTCGAGGCCGGCTGCTGCGCGTCCTGCGAGCCGGTCCAGCCGCTGTCTTGGTCATCGTTCTGCTCATCGCGTTCGACCGGCTGCCCTTCTCGGCAGCCTCGGTCGAACCTTTCCATGCGTTTCTTTGGCCGGTAGCCGGAGTCGCCACGATCATGTTGGCCCTGCTGGGACTCGCCGCCTCGGCCGCCGTCCCCATGGCCTACTGCCGTTTCGGCTGCCCGACTGGTGCCATCCTCGAGTACGCGCGTCGCCAGCGACGAACAGCCGCTCGGCGTCGCGCCGATCTGGCGGCCGCCCTTCTCTTAGGACTCGCGGTGCTCCTTTGGGCATGGCCGCACGAACCACGTGCGGCTCGTCGCCCTACAGTCGAGACGTCCACCAAGAGTGACAACAATGTGTCCCTCCTGCGTCCTCTCGGTGCGATGGCGCCCACTCTCGCCCTTTCGTTGCAATCGCCCCCCGCTCCTCTAACGACGCTTACCGGCGTCGCCATGGGTACCAACTGGGAACTGCACTGCCACGTGCCGAAAGACCAGACCACTCGTGAACTCCGTGAGTTGGTTACCGTGACGCTCGAGCGACTGGAACGGCAACTTTCCCACTGGAAGCCGAATTCAACTGTGTCGCAGTTCAATCGATCCGAGTCGGGAGTTTCCATTGATGAGGATATGGCCCATCTCATGGAAACGAGCCGCCAAGTTTGGCTTGCATCTGGTGGAGCGTTCGACGTGACGGTTGGTCCGCTTGTGCGTCTGTGGGGCTTCGGTCCGACAGGGCAATCCGCTTCTCCACCTTCTCACTTTCTCGTTCAAACAACGCTTCAAGACATCGGCTTTCAAAACGTGTCGATCGAACGCTCCGGACAATCGCCGCGGCTTTGCAAAACAAGACCGACCATCGAGATCGACTTGTCAGCCGTCGCCAAGGGACTCGCCGTCGATCAGGTAGTCGAAGTACTCCAGCGGCACGGCGTGACCGCCTGTCTGTTCGGCTTGGGCGGCGAGTATCGATCGGTGGGTCGGCACCCCGCCGGTCGACCGTGGCGAGTGGCCATCGAGTCTCCGGGCAAGCGTCGATCTCGGGCATCGCTCGCCACCGTTGTGGAACTTGACAACCGGGCCATCGCCACGTCGGGGACCTACCGCCAGCGGCGTGGAAACGGATCGCACATTCTCGACCCTCGGACCGGCCGGCCTGTCCGACATCATCTTGTGCAAGTCACTGTCGTTCATCGCTCGGCGGTACTCGCCGACGCCTGGGCGACGGCGCTGATGGTACTTGGGGAGTCCGATGGCCCGGACCTCGCGCGCCGCCTCGACTTGACCGCTCGGTTCGTCTGGCACGACGGCTCGGGCTACCATTCGACAATCACCGGCTCCTGGCCATGAGGCAATGGGTAGAAGAAATTTGGTCAGGCTGGAAAGCCTGATTATGCGTTGCCCTGACGCGTTAGGGAGATTCCGTCAGGCTGGAAAGCCTGACCTACGAGAGCTCTGCGAGAGAAATTTCGTCAGGCTGGAGAGTCTGACCTACGTTGCTGGAAACAACTCCCGAAGGCGTCGTTCGTCCGCCCCCTCCGCGTACTCGCTGATCTCGTAGACTTCCACATACCGGGCCTCTTTGCCTCGCTCCGCCCCAAGTTGCTCGATCAGCGCTTCGCGGAACCGGTCCGCTCGCTGTGACGTCATCGATGTATACCAGTTCTGAAGCCACGCCAGTTCCTCATCTTGATCTCGAAACGCCGGCAACTCGATCTCCTGATTGAACGGTAGGAAGTCAAAGACCTGAGACCGATGGCAAGCCAACATCCGGATCACCGTCGGAAGTTCGGGTTCGATGTCGAGCACCACATGAGGCTCGAGTGGCACGGGCTTGCGGAAGAGATCCACCATGGAAGCGACGACCGGCGGCTTCCGAAGAAAAGGAACCTCGGGAACGATCAGCGGCACCGTCACCAAATACGACGCATCCTGCACCGCCTGGCCCAGGGCGCGATGGTCGGGATGATAGTCGTTCGTGCGATGCGTCAAGACCAGATCGGGGCGATAGGTGCGCATCTCGGTAATAATCCGATCGCGCAACTCTAAAGTCGGCAAGAGGCCGCCGTCAGGGAATTCCCATACGTGGTATTCCACGCCAATAACCGCGGCGGATGCCTCGGCTTCACGACGCCGCACCTGGGCCAACTCGCGTGGCTCTAGTCGATGGTGGCCGGCCGATCCATCGGTCACCGAAACCATGCGCACCGCATGTCCCATCCGAGCATGGCGAACGATCAACCCGCCCGCATGAAACTCGGCATCATCCGGATGAGCCCCCAACACCAACAATCGCACCATCCTCACCCCTCAGCCTTTCCAAGCTTATGCAGAGCCTCATAGACATCGGGCATGTCCAACGTAGCGAGGATCCTCGGCACAAACGTAGACAACGGCCAGTCGTAACGGCGACTGGTGGCGATCTTCTCGAACGACTCGAGGCGGTCGATGAGAGCCACCTTGGTGATGGCTTCCTCCAAGAGTCCCGCGAATGCGGCGGGGATCGTGGCCCAGCCTCGAGCCACCAAGTGGATCTCCGAGTGCCCACAGCGACGCAGGAACTGACAGACACGCCTAAGATCGTACGTTCGTTGAGCCATGACGCAGTTGCCTAACATCAGTGCATGGGCGGCATAGAAATAGTCGTTCCCGTATGGCGCGTAGAAGGTCTGCGTCCCGCCGCACGTATTGGGCCGAGATTCCCCGACACCTCGAAGATCGCAGGCGTAGGCTCCGGCCTCCATGGCTTCCACGAGATGCTGCTGAAGCGTTCCCTGCCGCAACTCCCAATCGGCCGACTGGTCGGCGACATACAAGGTCGCCGGCTTCCCTCTGCCATGAGGCCTCGAATAGAGCCGCTCTTTCCCCAAACGATAAACCAGTGCAAAGATGTCGGGCTCGGTCTCGACAGCGTAAGGCGTCACGTGGGCACGGGGTTTGGAGTACCCGAAGGGGCGGAGGATGCGATACGCCGGACCATCGTTCGGCACTTCCTTCAGATGAAGCACACGGCAAAGCGAGCCTCGACACTGCTCAGGGGTCTCTACCTTCTTTCGCCCCTTCTTCAGCGCCAGTGCCTTTTCTCGCGTGAAGTCGAAAACGGTCTTGGATCCAAGTGTGGCGACCTGGCCCTTGGGCGTGCAGCGAAGCGTCTCCTCACTCTCGAGCGTCAACTCCGGTTCCCGGCTATCCTTGGCAATGCCCGTCCACCGGTGGAACCAACCGTACATGGCCTCGCGGTTCTCCTTCGAGTACCCATGATATGTGGGACCGACGAACATCCCGATCCGGTCCTCCGCTCCAAGCAACCGGTAGATCCGTTTCAGCTCCTGGTAGGCGTACTCGGTGCCTCGGACATCGAAGAAGTCCCGCTCCTTCGCCAGGATGATGACTGGCTTGGGAGCCATCGCAGCAAGGAAGTCGAGGTGGTCGAGTCCCAATTCGAGGGCTCGTGGCGGGCACTGCTCCGTGTCGGCCGGCAATTCGTTCTCGAGGTTGTTCAAGAAGGAGGTAACAAAGCAGGAGGGAGCGGCCATCGTCCACCGTGATTCGACACCGCACAGCCACGTCGTCATCGTGCCGCCTCCCGAGTTGCCAGTGACACCGAGATGTCGCTTGTCGACTTCGGGGCGCGTCAGGAGGTAATCGAGTGCCCGGATGCCGTCCCAGGCGCGCCAACTTCCGAGGAACTCGCCGACGAGATACTGCTGATTTCCGGCAAGAAGGTGATCTCGCACCCCGCCTCCCACTTCGGGACGCAGCCCGTCATCCAGATACTGAATCCGTTCTCCTTGACCGATCGGATCGTAAAGCAGGACCACGTAGCCCTGCCTCGCTAGACCTTGTGCGAACCCCTGGTAGGCTTCCGCCATCTTGCCGTTAAAGGAGTGTCCGCACGTGCCGACGACGCCGGGAGCCGGTCGGTCGGTCCGGGGAAGATAGAGGTTGGCGGTCACTAGAAAACCTGGGCGGCTCTCGAAAAGGATGTTCTCGATCGTGTAAGCTTCCCGCTCGATCCGCCGAGTCACTCGCGCATTTAAGGGTGTCTTCTCGGGAAACGGTCCAAAGCACGTTTGGATCTTCTCTCGGACCTCGCGAACGTAGCCTTCCGCCTGCGAAGAAGTCGACAACTGCCGGCGCCGGCGGCGCGTCACGGCCAACTTAGCTCGCACCCGACGCACATACCATTCTTGCAACATGCGAGGGAAATGCTGTCTGGCGAGCGACTCGGGGCGCTCCGCGCCTCGGAGGCTGGCTGCAGGTGCACCGAATGTTAGAGCGGTCGACGCCGAGGCGCCCACGATCCAGGTGCGACGCGACAACCGTCCCAAGTCTCGACTCGCCGGCGTCTGAGTGGCTGGGGTCATCTTTTCCTCTTCCTTATGCGTTGATGCCGTACGATGGTGCGCGCGCCGACCGGCTTTGCATTCAGCCCGTTTGCCTGAGCCGTCGCATGTTGAAGCTGCATTATAGGGAAGCATCTGGCGACTTGGGGGCGGGTTCGCGACGCCGAGGTTCATCCTCCACTGGTTGCCGCGTCTGAACGAACGTGAGATGATACGCGGCAGTGGAACGAGCGTGCGTCCTCCGGGGTGGTTCGGATCCGCCCAGGGTGATCGTAGTGGAAAGTGACGAGAGCCGGGAATCGAGAAATCGCAAATAGAGGAGTCTGACGATGAAGCGACGCGAGTTTCTGTTGGCCACCGGTGCAGCGGCAGCGGCGGCTGCCACCATGCGAACGAGTCGAGCCCAGCAGAAGCCGGCTCCGTTCAAGCTGAAATACGCGCCTCATTTCGGGATGTTCCGCCACTCAGCAGGCAAGGATCCCGTCGATCAACTCAAGTTCGCCGCCGACCAGGGATTCACGGCATGGGAAGACAACGGGATGAAGCGGCGTCCGGTGGCCGAGCAGGAACGGATCGCTCGAGCCATGGAAAAACTGGGGATGACGATGGGTGTCTTCGTGGCGACGGCCACCTTCAAGGAGGTAACCTTCGCGGGCGACAACAAGGCGGCTCGCGAAGCGGTCCTCAAAGACATCCGCGATTCGGTGGAAGTCGCCAAGCGCGTGCGCGCCAAGTGGATGACGGTCGTCCCGGGACTCTCCCACCCGAAGCTCGCCTGGGACTATCAAACGGCCAACTGCATCGAACTGCTGAGGCGGTGCGCAGAAATCCTCGAACCTCACGGCCTCGTGATGGTCTTAGAGCCGCTGAATCACCACACCAACCACCCCGGCACGTTCCTCTACAAGTCGCCTCAAGCCTTCATGATCTGTCGCGCCGTCGACAGTCCTTCCTGCAAGATCCTGTTCGACATTTACCACCAGCAGATCACCGAAGGGAACCTCATCCCCAACATCGATCGTTGCTGGTCCGAAATCGGCTACTTCCAGGTAGGCGACAATCCCGGACGCAAAGAACCGGGAACGGGCGAGATCAACTACCGCAATGTGTTTCGCTTCATTCACGAGCGAGGCTATCAAGGGGTCGTCGGCATGGAACATGGCAACTCGAAGAAGGGCGAAGAAGGAGAGCGAGCCGTGATCGCCGCCTATCGCAACGCCGACGCGTTCTGATTCGACCATCCTCCGACGAGGTAGAAGGTACGTCAGCATGAACTCGACACGCACTCCTTGGGAATTTCGGCGCCCACCCCAGTCGGGCGACGGACAGCACCGCGTCGCGTTCGTCTCCACACGTATCGCAGGCACCGACGGCGTGTCGCTCGAGATCGGCAAGTGGGCCGATGTCTTGGAACGAGCCGGAGTCCAGTGCTACTACATCGCCGGCCAATGCGATCGACCCGCCGATCGTTCGGTGATCTTGCCCCGTGCGCATTTTCTCCATCCGGAAATCCAGGAGATTCAAGAGAAGATCTTCGGCACGACGATTCGTTCGAATGCCATCACCAACAAGATCTTCGACATCGCCACGGACCTTCACAACGAGCTCGATCAAATCATCGGCGACCTCGACCTCGACGCGCTCGTTGTCGAAAATGCGCTCACCATCCCGATGAACGTTCCTCTCGGTGTCGCCATCGTCTCGACACTCCAGGAAACCTCGATCGGGTGCCTCGCCCATCACCACGATTTCTATTGGGAACGCGACCGTTTTCTCGTCAATGCGGTGCCTGATCTGCTCCTGTACGCTTTTCCCCCGGCCCTTGGCTTCATCCAGCATGTCGTCATCAACAGCGTGCAGGCCGAAGAGTTCAGCCGGCGAACCGGCCAGTCGTGCTGGATCATTCCCAACGTCATGGACTTCGCTTCGCCACCTCCACCACCCGACGACTACGCCCGCACACTTCGCGCGGAGATCGGTCTGGAAGATAACGAACTCTTCGTGCTCCAGCCGACCCGCGTCGTAGCTCGCAAAGGGATCGAACACGCCATCGAGTTGATTTTTCGAATGAAGCGCCCCGCCAAACTCGTAATCAGCCACCATGGGGGCGATGAAGGAGACGCCTACGAGGCTCGAATCCGCGACTACGCCCGCCTCTTCGACGTCGACGTCCTCTTTATCGCCGATCGAATCAGCGAACAGCGAGGACACGACGCGGAAGGACGCCCCCTATATACGCTGGCGGACGTCTACTCCCAAGCCGATCTGGTCTCGTACCCGTCGGAATACGAAGGCTTCGGCAATGCGTTCCTCGAGGCCATCTACTATAAACGTCCGATCTTCTGCAACCGCTACACGATTTTTCGCATGGACATCGAACCGTGCGGTTTCGACGTCGTCTGCTTCGAGGGATTCCTCACCGAAGATGTCGTCCAAGACGTGCTCGATCTCATCGACAACCCCGAACGCGTGGCTCAGATGGTCGAACACAATTATCAGGTCGGCAATGAGTACTTCAGCTACGAAGTCCTCGAACGGGAACTCCGCACCATCGTGGAACGCCCGCAAAACATCTACCGTGTCTTGCGGCACCGAAACGACGCCTCGTGAACACCCATCTGCAAAGGGGGCAACCTTGCCCCCAACGGAACCACTATTCCCTGGTGCAACTTGGGACTTTTCTGTTCCATTGGCCGCAAAATCGTGGTAACCTGCGGGTATGGACGAAGGTCACCCACTGGAACCGTTTGGCATGTCGGCGCCCGACGAGACCATTGCGCGCTCCGATCAGCCGACCACGAAGGGGACGGGAGGCGCCCGCAAGGCTCCCCCTCCGGTCCGCGTTCAACTGATCCGCCCCGATGGGACGACGCGTGAGGTGACCGCTTCGGGTTTTTTCCGCGAAGAGTATCTTTGCGCACTGCTGGACGAAGAATTGTGTTCTCTTCCCACTAACGAAAAACTGGTCGTCCATCTCTTTCATCCCGACCCGGAGCTGGTCAGTAGTTTGCGGGCTCGCTGGAAGGAGGGCCTGTCCGACAACCGTCGCGTGCGTATTCGGGAAGTCCTGGGACCGAACGACGACCCGCGCGAGTTGGCCATTCAATTGCAGCGGATCGAAGCACGGCTCAAGCAAGGCGAGAAGATCCACCTGGCGATCCGGTCTCCACGCGTCGCCAAAATGGCCAGTGGGTCGATCCGCCGGATTCTACTCAGTAGCCAACACGGTCATTTGGCAAGATTGAAGGTCTCGGTCTATGGCACCGAAGAGCTTCAGCGAGCCATCATGGAGCACATGGAGGGGATGGTTCGCGTGCAAGACTATGACCGTCTGCTGGAAGCCGGTGTTGTCGCTCCGATCCCCAGTCGAATCAGTACGGGTGAAAAGAAGCGGAAGCGTCGCCGCGACGCGCGCCACCTCACGCCTCAAGAAGCCGTTCAACGCTGGATTCGCAAAGTCGAGAAGAAACGCAGCGAGTCTTCATAAGCGGGCGTCCCTCTCCTCCGCCGCCCGCCTTGCCGCATTACCGACAACGGCTCCCGTCCTGGCAACTTGCCCGCAACCGTGCCACAATAGACGGGCGCTGAGCGCTATCCATTCTCGCGTCTGTGGAGGTAACCATGTCCGCCCGACGACTCGCCTGCATTCCCACCTGCCTCCTTTGGATCCTCGGTTCCTGCCTCCTTGCCGCTCCGAATCAAGCTCCCGACGAAGACCCGCTCACCCAGCAACTTGTCGACTCCGGCTACACCGGCGGCCTCGTTGTCTATCTCGGCGACATCTCCAATGTCGATCCTTTTTTATGGCCCCACCTCGACCGGTCTCTCGTGCTGCTGCTCGACACAGACGCGAGCCGCGTTACGGCATTCCGCCGGAAATGCTCCCAACGGCCTTCGTATGGTTCCGTCTCCGCTGATATCTGGGACGGCCGTCATATTCCGCTCGTCGATCGACTGGCCAACCGCATCGTCGTGAGTCCCGATGTTTCCATCGACAGAAAGGAACTTCAGCGAGTCCTCTCGCCGCGAGGAAAGGCGCTCCTTCGAGAAGACGGCCAATGGACGCAGATCGAAAAAGAAGTTCCCTCGACGATCGACGAGTGGACACACTACTTCCACGACCCCAGCGGCAACGCAGTCGCCCACGATCAAGAAGTGGCACCTCCGCGTCACTTGCAATGGTTGGGAAGCCCCCGATGGTCACGGCACCATGACCGGATGGCCAGCATGAGCGCCCTCGTTTCGTCGGGTGGTCGCATCTTCTACATCCTCGACGAAGGTTCGCGCACGTCGGCCCAACTCCCCGCCCATTGGAAACTCGTGGCCAGAGACGCCTTCAACGGCGTCGTTCTCTGGAAACGATCTATCAACCGCTGGCACAACCACCTTTGGCCGCTCAAAAGTGGCCCGACGCAACTCGCCCGGCGGCTTGTCGCCGACGGTGACCGCCTCTACGTCACACTCGGCATTAAAGCTCCTGTCTCGATGCTCGATGCCACGACCGGCGAGACTCTCCGAACCTTTGCCGGTACGGACCACACGGAAGAAATCGTCCATGACCACGGCACGCTCTTTCTCTTGGTCAATCCAGGCCCGTCGGAACTCGACGATTACGCCCCTCTCCTGAATGTCGGCGATCAACGTCGAGTGGCGCAACAGTGGCACTGGAACGAACGCCCGCGTTTCGTGAAGGCAGTCGACACGACCACGGGCAAGGTTTTGTGGCAACTCGAGACGAAAGTGGCACCTTTCAGTCTGACCGTAGGAGCCGACGATGTCGTCTTCCACGACGGCACGTACCTCGTGAGCCTCAACCGCCGCGACGGCACGCGTCGCTGGGCCGTCCCCGCATCCCGCCGTGAAACGATCACCATGAACTTTGGACCTCGTGTCGTCCTTTATGAAGATGTCGTCCTCTATGCGGGAGGCGATCGCAAGATGGCCGGGTTCGACCGGGCCTCCGGCAAAAAACTGTGGGAGGCCGAACATCCACGAGGATCTTACGAATCTCCCGAGGACCTTCTCGTCATCGATGGACTCGTGTGGGCCGCCCCCACGCGCAGCACTCGGGACTCGGGCGTCTTCACCGGCCGCGATCCGCGGACCGGTGAAGTGAAAGTCGAGTTCCCACCGGACGTCGAAACCTATTGGTTCCACCACCGGTGCTATATGGCCAAAGCGACCGACCGGTTCCTCCTGCCGTCACGCACCGGCATCGAGTTCGTCGACCCGAAACAACGTTCGTGGACGATCCACCACTGGGTGCGCGGCGGCTGCCTCTTCGGTATCCTCCCCAGCAATGGCCTGGTCTATGCGCCGCCCCATGACTGCGCCTGCTATCCGGAAACCAAGCTGTGGGGACTCAACGCCTTGGC
>WFWZ01000058.1 GCA_015490875.1 Planctomycetaceae bacterium | reverse complement strand
GAGTAGATGTGCATGACGGCGCTCGTAATCCAACCCGCAAGCAGAATGTAATGAGGTACAAGGAGCGGCCACGCAAGCAGACTGGGAGGCGGGTCTTTGCCCAATGCAGGCCAAACAAACCATCCATAAGCAAGTTGCAAAAGAACTCCCCCCCTTCCGTCCACAAGGCGGTGATGTATGACGCGTCAAAACGGAAGCAAATCCTCACGTGCTTAAACTCGTCAAATCGCACCAGAAGGAGAATCTCATATGAAAGGGTGACGAAAACGCCCGCAATAATGGAGGGAAACTCGAGGGAGTAGTGCTTGGAGATCAGGTAGCAAAAGCGTCCCAAGAGCGATGTAAGGACGAGTGCGTAGAGAAAAAAACCAAGCGACCATAAAACGTAGTCAATGTAGTAGTCCCACCTTCGTGCCATGCATGAGAGCAGAAGGATAGCGCGTGTCACTCCGAGTCCCCCGATAGTGCTTTGATGGAATAGTAGAGAATGGTACCCCCTACAACAGCTGCAGGATCTAGCACATTCGCCCCGAATTCATAAAGCCTGTATGTTGCAAGCTGTTGAGGAGTGGCAGGCAGCAGACGGCCGGTTCTGAAATCGTACGTCCCCGGTCTGATTGTCACGTGCTGCCCACCCAGAGCCTTCCATGTCCGAAACGGACCGTGGAATCGCACCAATTGGAACTCGTCCAACGCTGCCCCCGTAATCACCTTTGTCCGACTTGGGATCAAACGGCTTGTACCACCCGGTCCGAAGCATCCGAAGTGATCCACTGATCACACCAGGTTTGTAGGCCCAACCATCGGGTGCCGACGAATACGGGGTTGCCCATAGCCGGCCTGCGCCGGGCCGTGGCGCATTCGCCTCGGAAACCCCGTAGTGATACAACACTTTGGGACGGCGATTGCCAACTTCGCTTATCTTCTCGTAACATGACATTCCCGATTTTCCGCACGGCACCTTTTTGAGGACGAATGACCCCGTTCGTCTCATCGCTGCCCCGGCAGCTCTGGGATACGCGGGATGAGTGACGGCTAGGTCGGCGGACGTTCTCCCTTAATGTGGCAGAACTCAGAAAGTGCTGGGAACGCGAATCGGGTGATGTAGAGGCACCAGGATAGGCCCTCGTTCGCCCTGCTACGCCTGTCGGCTACGCAGGGCATTGGCCCGCCCGGACTTGCAACTTGTCTCAGTCCTCGCCGAAGGCGTCTAACTTTCTGCCGGGGAGGTTCGCCTGCGTCGCAACATGTTAGCTCAAAAGATGTTGTGTACCGCCGGCCAGGGTGGGCGTGGCTCGCGATCGCCTCGAGCCTGCTCCGATAGCGCTCTTTTTTTTCGACGCAGCGCGTAGTTTGGGAAAGCCCCACCACTCTAGTGGGCCGCTGGAGCGACTGGGGGACGGCCAATGTCGTCTCGCACTGGCCGCACTCGGATAGTCGTCGCACGAGTTGCGTCAGTGCTTCTGCCGTTTCCGGAAATTGTGTTATCATGTCCTGCATGGACCGATCCGATACAAGACAACCCGAATTGACCCCCGAGCTGCAGCGAGCACTCGATGCACACGGTGGTATCGTGGAAGGAGATTCGTTTGTCTTGATGCATAAGGACGTCATCCTCGACTTCTTCGGGTACGGTTCGCCGCACGATTTGCTCCGCGAGCTTCAGCCGGCGTTTGATCAGGCTGACCATGGCGAGCTTCAGGAGTGGGACGTAGATGCGTTTCTCGCCCGAATGCGGCGGTCGAACAGTGGAAAGCCGGACTAATGGCCGGTGTCCTCGTCACGCCACTTGCCGAGGCCGATATGGCCGAGATCTGGGGCTATATCGCATCCGACAATCGAGCCGCCGCGGACCGTCTGATTCGACAAATCAGTGACATGTTCGACTCCCTCGCCGCTAATCCGGAACTCGGGCTTCGGTACGACTCTCTGCGACCCGGTTTGCGCTGTAAGCCGGTGAAACGCAACTACCTCATTTTCTACGAGGTCGTTGACGGCGTGTTGCGAGTTCTCCGGGGTCTTCACGCCGCACGAGACTATGAGGATCTATTCCGACGTTAGCTCAGTAGACGCCCCTGCGTTGCTCGTTGCAGCTTGTGACGGCACATCGCGAGAAATCGGCTGTCGGAAAGGCTGAGGCGGCATGTCGACGCGAGCTCAGTTCGAACAGAACCTAGCGAACAAGGCGCGAGACTCGACCGTCCTTTCGGACATCCGTCCTCTACTCCGGCCCGGTCTTGCCTACGACGCGGACAAGGCAATCGATATTGTCTGTCGGACACTCATCAACATTCTTCCGGGAGCCCCTTGGCAGGGAGCCAAGGCGAAGTAACGTGCTGCGGTACCGCCGGCGGGCAAACACTTGGGCAGCTTCCTGGAGGTCGGTCCGCGCGCACCCAATCCACTGGTGCATGCTCTGGTTCGCATGGTTCAAGGTTCGTACGACCGCCAGCCTAACCTGGCCGCCCGGAAACTTCACACACGGTTATCGGAGGGACACGGTAAGGCCATCGATTCCAACCACTCGGAATAAGTGATGGAGTTGACCCGGTTCTTCATTGCCAAGTCTCGAATATGTGGCTTGGCCGCAGCGCCGATATTACGGACTCCGGCGATTGCAATGACCGACTCATATTCCCAGGAACTGCGGGCCATTGTCATGAGCTTATCAGCTGACGATGTCCTGTTCAGAGAGTTCCTTGCCTGATGGACAAGCCGGCGAACACGCCAAGCGACTAGTTTTCTGTGAGCACCCGTATCGAGAACGAAGCACCACGCATACACCAGACAACATACCGCAAGCACCGGTGTAGCAGATCGTCTGATCATCAGTCTCGGTTCCAAGGAAAGGATCTCAAGCCTGTATCCATATCGAAGTAAACTGGCCAAGGGCGGCACAAACGGTGACCGATAGTGTTTCCCGCAGAGACACCGTTGTAGGCGTTTGTTATGTTGATCAATTATGCCTCCCAAACCCTGAGCTGATTTCGGGTCCCAAATAGTGCACGTTGACGACGTTGCCCCTGCCGACGGAGTCGGTGAGGGTGGTGCCGTAATGGGCCGCGACGACGGCGCGGCCCAGCCCATCATGCCAGTTGGCGACGCAACTGACGCAAGCCTTCGGTTCGGTACCGCCGGGGCCGTTGAATCGGAGTTTGGTAGTGGGAGCGACCACGGAAGCGCTCTTGTCTGCTGGATAAGTGACAACCTCTTCGAGCAACCGTGCCCCTCAGTATAGCGGATGCCAAGAGTGGTGGAAATGGAAAGAGGGGGAGAGGAACCGAAGACCGGCCAAGCTTGCGGCTGCGGTTCATCAGCTACCAAAAGTGTCGATTTGCAAAGGCGTGTCCTGAGCCATGTTTCAGATAACGTTCGAAAGCTTGAGCCTTAGCTGGGTCGGCGAAGTAGATGGCAACGGCAATTACGCAGGGACGATGGCAGCGCGTCGATCGAGTTTTGCCGGCATTGTGCTCGGAGAGGCGGCGTTTGAGGTCAGCCGTGATACCAATGTAACGTTGATCGGGATGAGACAGCGAGCGGATGAGGTAGACGTACACGAGAGCTCTCCTCCTTGGCTTTCGGGCTGTGGGCGTGCCTGGGCTCGGAGCTACGTAGCGAGTTGCTCCGTTCGTCGAAATAGATGGAGAACTGGTAGGCACCGACGATGGCAAATGAGCGGGACGAATAAGTCCTGGATAGTGTGACAGGCCCTGCTTCGCCCTGCTATGCCTGTCGGCTACGCAGGGCTTCGCAGAATGGAGCCGGCCACACGGACTCGCAACGGGGCTCTATTTGTCGACGCTACCTGCTGCTCGGCGGAGAGTGCTGCAAATCTTTGGTTAGCAAGGAGTTGCACCTCTGACTGCAGCTTCCGAGAGTGATTCCCTGAAAGACGTCTCGGTCCGCGCCTCGACTAACTGGCTGGCCGGCGCTGGGCGCGGTAGAATCAAAGGATGCAACATGTGATGCCGGACGAGGCGCGTCGCCCGGGACTGGCAGCATGCAATGAATCCGGCGGTGTACATTGAGACTCGTTAGCTTGGACCGACCGTGAACCGTTCGAGTCGTGAGAAAAGCCATGTCATTAGCCGACTTTGAGGAAAAGGTGTTGTCTCTGCCCGAGCGCGACCGCCTCCGCCTTATCGAGTTACTGTGGAACTCACTTGAGCCCAGCGATTCTCGGCAGCGATCACAAAAGTGGGCCGAAGAGGCGGAGCGTCGAGTTGACGCAGTCGATTCCGGCCAGCTACCCACGATCGGCGCTGACGAGGTTTTTCGCGAACTTCGCGGAATCAAGGGCCGATGAACATCCGGTTTACATCGGCAGCGCGCCGAGAGCTTGCTGAAGCCGTCGAGTACTACGAAAGGACGCAGTCGGGTCTGGGCAATCGTTTTCTACGGGCAGTGGAGGCGTGTGCCGAACGTATTGAGCGATACCCTCATATGTGGGCCAAGGTGTCGCCTCGCCTTCGCCGGTGTCTTGTTCACCGATTTCCGTTTGCACTTTTCTACCGTTCAGGGGACGACGAGATTCTGATCGTCGCCGTCGCCGACCTGCGACGTGATCCGACAAGATGGGAAGACCTATTGTAGCGTTACTGCTGGATTGGGAGGCAGACTTCCGTGCGTAGCTCACGATGGAACATTGGAGGGAATCGGATTCAAAAAAAGCATTGTTTGCGCGCCGCGTGACGACAAAACGGACATCTCTGACCACGCCGCCCTTAGCTGCCGGCGAAGTTCCGTTACGCGATCCATGTACTCACCTAAAAAAAGTGATATCGTGAACTGGCCGAAGTTTTGGCCCTTTCGCGACGCGGCCGAACCCACATTTCTCGCCGACTCGGCGCATGCCGTTCGCTTGCAGTGCGCTGCCGATAACGCTATAATCCGTGAACGGTTACCTATTTCGAAAATAAAGACAGATCTCGGCAAGGTCTCGCGGGCGATAGACGTGCCAAATTGCATCGAGTTGCATCGAAAGACCGCGAGCAGCTTCCGACTTCAGCTTCTGTTCAAGACAGGACAATAGTCTCGCCTCCTGGGGCTTGAGCCTTTCCCGTCCTCGGCGTCGTCTTAGCCACTTAAACACTGACGGAACTCCCAATGCATCTGCCACGGCTTGGCGGGCAACGAGACTCTAATCACGCAACAACCGTCCATATCTTACACGGTAAGCGACCGCCGTCGGGATGATTCGGCAACTGGACGACGACACAACTGCCACAACGATGAACGTGACGAGATCGCCGGTGTTGGTGCCGTCGCCTCCTACCACCCCTTGATATAAAGCTGGGGACGTTGCCTATGAAAGGCGTCGATTTCCTCGAGTGAAGCCGAGGCCCGGAGGTTCAGCCGCTCGAGTCTCTTCAGCTTGATTAGGGCAGTCAGTGTTCTTCCCGTGATGTCTGTGTAACTCAGATCCAAATCCGTCAGTTGCTTCATCTTGGCGATGTCACCCGCGATTCCGTCGTCCACATTCGTTTCTGAAAAACTCAGCTTGCGCAGAGATTTGGCTTGTTCGAGCTGACGGAGACACGTCCCGAAAATCGGACATTGTTCCACAGCCAGCGACTTCAGACGAGGCAGCTTCGCGAGGTAGCCGACGCCAGCATCGGATATCGGGCAATAGCGGATCGTGACACGCTCGAGGCTGTCAATAGTAGCCAGTTTCCTGAGACCTTCGTCCGTGATATTAACCTCCTGGAATTCGACGTGCTTCAACTTTGGGAGTGTGCGCAAGATGTTAACGACCTTGTCCGTCACTCCCGAAGAATCCGCCAATCGGACGCTCGTTATGTTCGCTCGTCCCTTCAGGATGTCAACGTCTGCGTCCTTGATTAGAGTCACCGGAGGCCCCAGAGACGAGACGAATGCTACACACTGGATATGACGCCAAACCTTCTCCGGCCGCTTGGCTTGCCCCGGCTCAATGACCAACGGGTGGATCTCATCGGTTCCGATCGGAATGGGAATCTGCCCCGGCTGACCAGCAGTACCACTCACAAGTACGGCAAGAAACAACATTCCGATTCTCCGCGTCAGTTCTGAGCCTTGAAACTTTTCCACCACTTATGCGAGTGGTACTCATCCTCAGTTGTCGCAGTCGGCGCGTTCGAGTCAAAGACCGGGAATGCTACGCCGCCGACAGTATGCCCTAGCCGTCCCCAACCCATAACTTTCCCGCTCACCGCCCACGTGTACTTGGTGGTACCGTAGGCCACCGCATCTCCCCGCAGTACATTAGTGGCGAGAGCTTTGGCCATTTTTCGAGTGCGACATCCAACAAGACGAACGCGTGCATCGGTTCGAAGCCAACATCCTTTTGGCAGCTTTCCATTCACGGCTTCGTCCCAGCGAGGCCACTTGAATGCTTCGCTGCGCGTAGGCACTTCAACAGTTGTGTCCCCGCCGAGTTTCTTGCTATCAGCGTCACCGTGGCCGATAAGGACGATAGATGACAGAGGCGTTTTGCCCTCATTCGATTTTTGTTCCAGCAAGTGCGCTAATTCCTGTCCGCTCATTCGCGTTGCGCCATAGAAATGAGCCGCCACCGGGATGTAATTGTTCCTGTCCCTGCCGATAGCGGAAACTGAACAGCCCACTCCCACCATCCCACCTCTGCCCGGTGAAAAGCACCTCCCACCCGAAGCTGCTCCCCGACTGTTCCACAAATGCCGGCGTGAGGAATAGCGGCTCACCGTAGGCGGTGTAGGCATAACGCTCCTGCACGTCGCCGTTTTCGTCCGTGACACTCGTCACGTTCCAATTGCCGTCCTGCAAAGCGTAAAGCCGCTCGTCCAGCGTGCCGCTTCCGCTCGTGTCGCGGTCGCGGAGGACGCAATCGTCGATATACCTGAGCCCCCACACGAATTGCCGGTTGGGACTCGCCGACGAGTCGACTCGCTCTTCCAAAACCTGCCAGGCCGACGTGTAGTAGAAGTGACGTGTCTCTGTCAGCAGGCCGCTCGAATAGTCTTTTCGCACCACGCGGAAGTTGCGGCCGTCGTACTGGTTTTCTTGAACCGTACCGCTCGAGTCCGACAGCTTCACCAATCGATTCCAAGCATCGTAAACCGCTGTGAAACCCTGCGTCGGATCGGCGGGTTTGGGAATGGTGGTCATGTTGCCGGCCGGGTCGTAGGCCGGAGTCACCCACGCCGGACCGGTCGATTCGGTGATATCGGTGATCTCGTTCACCGGATTGGCCGTCCGGTTTTGCACGAGACTCCAGGTCCCCGCGCCCGTGTCGGGATCGTTGCCGCCGGGGCCGTTGAATCGGAGTTTGGCAGTGGGAGCGACCACGGAAGCGCTCTTGTCTGCTGGATAAGTGACAACCTCTTCGAGCAACCGTGCCCCTCAGTATAGCGGATGCCGAGAGTAGTGGAAATGAAAAAAGGGGAGAGGAACCGAAGACCGGCCAAGCTTGCGGCTGCGGTTCATCAGCTACCAAAAGTGCCGATTCACGAAGGCGTATCCTGAGCCGTGTTTCAGATAACGTTCGAAAGCCTGAGCCTTAGCTGGGGCGGCGAAGTAGATGGCAACGACAACTACCCATGGGCAATAGGCGCGTGTCGAGCTGGTCTTGCCCCGATTGTGTTCATCGATGCGTCGTTTCAGGTCGGTTGTGATACCAATGTAACGTTGATCGGGATGAGACAGCGAGCGGATGAGGTAGACGTACACAAGAGCTCTTCTCCTTGGCTTTCGGACGGTGGGCGTGCTTGGGCTCGGAGCGACGTAGCGATTTGCTCCGTCCGTCGAAATAGATAGATGGAGAACTGGTAGGCAGCGATGATGGCAAATGAGCGGGACAAATCTTGGATAGTGTGAAAGGTCCTGCTTCGCCCTGTCGGTGCTTCGCCCTGCTACGCCTGTCGGCTGCGCAGGGCTACGCAGGACAATTCTGCATAGCTCCCAAACGGCCCGAGCCGTTTGGGAGCGACGCAGAATGGAGGCAGACTCATGAACTCACAACGGGGCTCAGTCCTCGTCCAGGGTGTCCAGCTTTCTCGAGGGGCCACGGAGTCTTTCGTAACACATTATGCAGTAGAATGTTACGCGATGTCGGCATCCGCGTGCCAGGCTCGGAACCCACTCGGGCTTGCGTCGAATGTCCTCGTATTCGACGCATCTTGTGCGTAATATACTGTTGCAGCCATCCGTTTGCCGAGGTCTTCGCTCAGCTTTGAGCCCCGCGAGGCCGACACATCTGGCGAACGGAGGTCTTGCGGTTTGCTCCAGGAACACAGCGCGAGGTAGAATCAAGCAGGGTAGAACGCGTTCCCGGGACCGGCACCAGGTCGGTAAATCGGTAGCAGATCACGGTCGGATTTCATCTTCCGCTCGCGTACTTGCTGCTGCCGGCTCGTTTCAACGGAGAGCATGATGGCGTCCACCACGATCGAGGCACGACTCGCACAACTTGAGGCTCACGTTTCGAGGCTGCAAGCGGAGGTGGAGCGTCTCCGCGCGGAAAGCGGCAAGGACTGGAGGCGGGCCGTAGAAAGATTCGCAGGTGACGAGGATCTCAGGAGCTTGCTCGACGACGCCCAATGTCTACGTGAAAGCGATCGGAAAACGCGGAATTGGCACATGCAATGAAACCCACGATCTACATTGAGACAACGATCCCGTGCTTCTATTACGAAATCCGGACCGACCCGGAATCGGAGGCTCGACGACACTGGACGCGGCAGTGGTGGGACAACCATCGCGACGATTATGAACTCCACACAAGCGACGCCGTCATTGATGAACTTGAACGAGGCGACTATCCGATTCGAGACGATGCCCTTTCGCTTGTTGTGGGATTTCCAATCTTGGAAGTCAACGAGGCTGTGATCGACACCGTCGCTGCGTACCTTGCGCATAAACTGATGCCCTCGGACCCGACCGGTGACGCGCTCCATCTTGCCCTTGCGTCGAACTACAAATGTGATTTCCTTCTGACCTGGAACTGCCGCCACCTTGCCAACGCGAACAAATTCGCTCATATTCGGAAAGTCAACGGCATCCTCGGCCTGTTTGTTCCATCGCTTGTAACGCCACTTGAACTCCTAGGCGAGGACATCGAACCATGAAGTCTGACCCAACCATCGACGCCGTTCGCAAGGCAAGACACGAAATCTCGGCCTTGGTCGGTCACGACCCCCGGAAGCTACTCGAGTATTACCGGAAACGGCAGGCTCGCTATTCCGAGAAACAACTACGCCGTCTCGAGGAACCTCGCCAGGGCAAGCAAGGGACGGTGACCGAGGCCGAGTGAGGACCGTGACAGCGACGTCTCTTCCACTGACGTAGTGCGTTGGCAGCCGTCAGGGTAGATCTTGAACAACCTTATCACAGCGCACGAACCGTAGGCGGCGGCAGGTGCCAAGCCATTTCGTTCCCCGCAACGGAGTATCGGACGTGTCGAGGAACTCAAGCACGTCCGCTCGCCGGAATTTACGCATGGTCTCATCCGATAGGTCCGATACACCGGCCACGCTCAGTGCGGTCAGTTCCGCAAAGCGGTCTAACAGAGGTACGATGGCTGCCGCGTCCGCCCTCTGGGGAAGGCCGATGTATCGGATCGATGGCCGTCCTGATCCCAGCTCGCGGATTCCCTCGTCACTCATCACCGTGCCGCGAAGATCAAGAGTCCTCAGCTGTTTTAACTTGCGTAGCTCCGCGACAATGCTGTCGCCAACGGTGATTCTCGCTTCAGGCTGACCGCCCCCCGATGCCACGATGTTTTTCGGGTTCAGCACATCGTCAAGCCTCGTATTGCTCGGTGGACGCTTTCGAAACACGATCCCCGTAATGTGGAAAACCCTGTCCTGGGCAATCCGCTGGACAATTGCCGCGACTTCCGCCGTATGATGGGATTCGCGTACGATGGCAGCAATCCTCGAGAGAGTCGCTCTCTCTTCTTTGGGAACGAGCTCCAACATCCGCTGCAATCTCTTATATGCCAGCGGCATGGCCAACCTTCCGATGGGGTCTCCAGGAAGTTCGAGGAGTCGCGCCTCGACATCGAGGCTCGGTCCGAGCAATATGGAGATGTCCAAGTCAAGTCCAGGACGGAGGTCCGTGAGACTACGACAGCGCTGAAGCCATCCTTTCCCCGTCAAACTGGTTGCCGCAGTGTCCAGAAAACGAAGATGCTCCAGACGCCGGATATCCTTCACACCTCGGTCCGTAATTCCCGAAAGCTGTCTCACGCTCAATCCGCGAAGTTTCGGAAAGGCGTTTAGCACCCCCAGATCATCGTCTCCCAGGTGATGAGGTAAGCCGACGTACTCGATGCTTGGAATTCGTGACAACTGCTGCAGTCCCTTCCGATCGACCATCGTCCCGAGAAGCTCTACCGTGCGCAAGTAGGGAAAGGATTGCAACCGGACAATGGCATCGTTGCCTATATTGCTTGTCTGTGGCGATCCGTCGGCCCAGATACTCGACCAGCCCGCCAAGACGACACCGGTTACATGGTAGCCGGTCGCAGGCACTCGCTCCACGATCACCGCCAATTCGCCCCAAGGGTCTTGCCGGCGCCTGAACTCGTATAACTCATCGAGTGCGCGGCGCTCCAATCCCGGGATCTTCGACAATAGGACCTGCATACCAGGATCTGACACTCGACGTGCCAGCCTCCCGATGGGATCGGCACACTTGCCGAACTGAGAAGATGTCGGCAGAACAACGATCCAGCACGCTGCAGCGCACAGCGCCGTGTGACACAGATGTTTCGCGTCCGTCGTCATGTGCGATTACCTCCCATAATTCCTCGCATTGCGGGGCGATGTTCGTCCCTTGCGCTGCAAGCCAACCGGCAATGTTGGGCGAACACGAGTCTCATATGGCTTCGGCGTAGTGTCACACCCCGTGTCCCATGTGAACTCAATCTCCAACGTTCCTCTCGTGAGATCAAAGTACGTCCAGAACCTTGGAGGAGCTCCGATCATGTAGGGCGTATGCATCACCTGAGGGCCGAATAAGTTGCCGACGGGGTATCGAGCCGGGCGTATCCAACTGTCGAACTGGGACTCCATTTCGACAGACGATGCTGTCGCAAATGGGAACAGGGCATACTCAACCTTTGCAACAAGCGTTCCCTTTGTCTGTACCCTCGAAAGGAACTTTTCTGTTCGTCGAGTTTTCCCACGGCGAAATATACTGCGCAGGCGGCTCTCAATTGAGGGAGTGTTCGCAAGCAGATCAAAGGCGCGAGTCTGTACTACCGCGACGTAAACCCGTGACTCATCGTTTGCGGCCTTTTGAATCCCTGATTCTAGACGGTTAACATTGGCTAATGTCCCTTTGCGAAGTAGAAAGCGAGTCAGAAACCAAACTTGCTCAGATGTTCCATCACCGCTTACCTTACGCCCGCAGAAACATGCCACAATACTCCATTCCAACTCGACTTTGTGAACCAACGCGCCACCACCGCTCGCAGCAAGAGATTTGCGTTCAAGTTTGCTGGGGATTGCCCAGAGGGAAAACCAAAATGCCGGATTTCCACCGTTGTCCGCGATGGTGGGTGCGTTTCCAACAGTCTTAAGATCTAGCAAGCCGTGAGGATCAACATGCCCGTTTGCCAAGAACATGGCACCGTATAGGTTCAGGGCCTGTATCAGCCCAAGCGGATCTCTCTGCACAAACACGCCCACCCCGGCGCAGTACACCCGCATCCGAAACAGATACAGACCACTTCCCCCATCCCACCGTTGCCCCGTGAAAAGCACCTCCCACCCGAAGGTGCTCTCCGACTGCCCCACAAACCCCGGCGTGAGGAATAACGGTTCGCCGTAGGCGGCGTAAGCATACCGCTCCTGCACGTCACCGTTTTCGTCCGTGACACTCGTCACGTTCCAGTTGCCGTCTTGCAGCGCGTAAAGCCGCTCGTCGAGCACGCCGCTTCCACTCGTGTCGCGGTCGCGAAGGACGCAGTCGTCGATGTACCGCAGCCCCCACACGAATTGCCGGTTGGGACTCGCCGACGAGTCGACTCGCTCTTCCAACACCTGCCAGGCCGACGTGTAGTAGAAGTGACGGGTCTCTGTTAGCACGCCGCTCGAATAGTCTTTTCTCACCACGCGGAAGTTGCGGCCGTCGTACTGGTTTTCTTCAGCCGTGCGGTTTGCCGCCGTGGCGACTGTGTTCTCG
>WFWZ01000057.1 GCA_015490875.1 Planctomycetaceae bacterium | reverse complement strand
CGGAGATGTGTATAAGAGACAGCCGCTCGGAGAATGGAAAGCCAACTCTCGCCTGTCTCGCGGCCACGGTGCGTTACAGCCAGTCGATTATCTGGTAGCGCGCAGGCACCGTTAACCGAAGAAATGGGCAGTCGAGAAAGCTCGGAGATCTCCCATCGCTCGGAAGTTGGTTCTAGATGGTACAGCCGGATTTCCCGCGGTTCTCCTGGCGCCTGATGCCCTAGGACGCAGAAGCGATCCGATCCGAACGGAACAACCTCGATGTCGTGCGACTCGGATTGAACAAAGGGAAGCCAAACGTCGGCCACTTGCTGGCCGTTCAAGTCAATAACAAAGAGTCTGCACGGTGAGGGAGCGTCCCTGTGCGACTCGCAACGAACGACCAGTAGCCGCTGCGGATCAGCGCTGAGGACTTCCAATTTGACGACCCTCGAATCCGTCAACAGCGTACGTGACTGCCCCGACCGCACATCGAATACGCGCAATTCGCACCCTTCATTGGGCAATCGAACCAGTGTAGCGACTTCCGGATACGGCATCGAAGCCAAAGCAAATGCGCCTTCACCCTCGGGTAGTCTGATGAAGCGCTCACGAACGTAGGCATTGCCTTGCCCACGGTAAACAAGGAGATCACAAGAGCTGCCATGGCGCGATGCTACGAATACCAGACGGCTCGTACTGCCCTCCAGGATTTCGCAAGCCGCCCCGTGAAACTGTGGTGAGGCAGGCCAAGGGATGTCGTAGCGCGCATCCGTCACGCCCGGCCCGACGATTGGCGCGAGCAGACGACGATCGCCAGTTGTCTCAGGAAAAGGGGCATCGACTCGCGGAAACGGCTGTATCACTTCGCCTGCCGCGTCCCACCACTGATCGATTAGGTTCGGAGAATCGTCGACTGCCCAACCCCAACCGACGAGCCAATCGACTAATCGACGCACGTCACCGGCGCGATCCGACGGTAGTGATGGAATCAAGGATACGAGTTCCGCGCGAAGCGTGGTGACTGACTGACGTTGCCGCGTGAGCAACCGTGCGCGGCGATGAATCCACGGCGACTCGAAGAGAAGCGTGCGAGTCAAACCCGCGTCAGCCACCTCAACAAGGAGCGACGGAACCGATTCGGTCACATGGTCCAGCAAGTCACTTTGCGACGCATCGTTCTGGAGCAATTCGATGAATTGTCGGGAGACCTCACTCGCGTAGCTCCTGTAGCTGTTGTGAACAGCTTCTCGCGTAAGTGCATTCCAGAACCGGCAGTGGGTTCCATCGAACTCCAGCAGGCGGCGGACACTACTTGCAAGTAGTCCAGTTCCGCCCCACGCGCCAAATGGAGCGCCGCTGAGGGAATTGCCAGCCAATCGCAATACGTCGTGCACTCTCCAGGGCCGATTGTCCAAGTACGATCGGAAAGCCAAGAACCTCTCGACGTGAGATCGATGGTCACGTTGATAATCTGCCAAGGCCGCTTCCATCAAGGTGTGGCAATACTCACGCACATTCGGCGAAAGCGGCAACTCGCTTGGACTAGCTGGCCAGCCAGCTTGATCGCGCTCGATGGCAGACAGGAATTCAGTCAATACCCAAAGGTTGTTACCAGAGGTTTCACAGAGTCCGTTGATCCATTGATTCTGTTGGAGTTGATCGGCAATAGGCCGGAGATGATCGGTTTCTGCAAACCGTGTCGCAAAACAGGCAATGAGGGAACGCGCGTCCTCTTGGCCGGATTCGGTTTCGTTTTGTAGCCTAATCTGCGTGCCGTTGATCTGGTTTAGAGCCGCAATGGGTTGCGAGCCGATCAACGATAAGCCGGTGCCAGGTACCGTCTGAAGCCAGTCGATCACATCCTGTGGCGACTGCGCCTCGTCAATCCCGTCAACAAGAAGCGGGACGGGCCCGCAGATGGCATCCATCAATGATCGAAGTCGTTCTTCAGTTGGCACATTGCCGGTTGAGGATTGCGACGGCATCGGCACAGCGTTATACCGGGCGGCCATCTGGTCACACACGGCGTCTTGCAATTGTGCCAAGGTTCGGCGAGAGGCTTGGCCGCGGCGAAAGCTAAACCAGATCGGATAGGGCGTCTGTTGCGACGCGAAGCGACTCAGCAGCGTCGTCTTGCCCGACCGTGCCGGAGCGGTGATGGCGATCAACCGGCGGGTCGTGTGCTGCTGCGAGATTTCCCGTTGCAGGGAATCTAATGCTTGTTCGCGCCCCACGAATCCAACCGGACAGAGCGCATGGTCAAGCGCCTCTGGCAGATCGGGGGTATGTGCGGTGCTGGTAGCGCCTACGGCTCGAAACCGCCGCTGAGAGTCCCGCCATCGGTATTCTGTGAGGCCACTATCGGCGCAGAAGCGGTTCACCTTGCGAACCACGTCGTTCAGACACAATCCTTCGGGCAGCAAAACGAGCCGAACGCCCTCGACGCCCTCAGGGGCGGGCTCATCAGGATCGGCGCACGCAAAGAGAAGAAAAACCCCGGCTTCTCTTGCCGCTCGTGCCTTGGCCGCAAGGTCGTGCACTCCACGCAATTGTTCAGCTTCCCAGCGACCGGTGAAGCCGATTCCGAATGGGAGGCTGCGATCCGTTCGGCGAGCTAGGAGTTGCATTGCTAATCCGAGTCCCGCCGACTCCATCGTCTCAACGTTCCAGCCGGCCGTCTCCACGAGCCGATGCAACCAGGCTGGTAGCCCCGGTAGTGTTTCCGCAGTCGACTGTCCGGCTCGCGTTAGTTGAACTACGGACTGCCAAAGGCTTTCCCAGGAATTGTGTAACGATTCACATCGCTCCTGCGGCAGACTTGTCGTTGGCGTTACCCAAAGCCCGTCGCGAAGATTCTGCCGGTCGCTTCCTGATATCACGAGCGGGAAGCCGACATGCAGTCGCTCATCCACAATCCGCGAAGTACGGATAGCTGCTCCCAGGACACCCGCTGTGTCGTTCGTTCCGACGCATCGCAGCGCCTCGACAAAGTCAGCGTATGCCGAAGTAAAGTCCGGAGCGACGGCGTGATCGTCGCCAACACGACAGACCTCCGTTGGCCACTCGTTCTGAACCGACTCAAGTGCGTTCAGCACCGCACCATGATGAGTGGAGTTCGAGCCGAACGCGCACCATAACGGCTGTAGCGAATCGAAAAGACCGCGATTGCGGCTTAGAATGAGCCGACGTGCCAGAGTCCGGACTTGTTCTTCGCGAAACTGTCCGCAGAGAGCAGCTTCGTCGGCGTTCGATATGCCCCGCAATTCCTGCTGGAGCATTGGTGCGGACACAAGTTCTATCCAAGCCGGAAATCCGTCATGTCGTAGGAAGTCGGTAATACAGCCGCGTCGCAGTTGGTCGACCCATTGTAAGAACCTCGAGTCATCACCATCGTCCGACATCAGACACATTTCCGCTTTCTTCTTTCTTCAGATCGTAGCCTGCCACACACGTCCGCAAGAACTAAATCACCGTGCGCAATTGTGGGACAAATTGATCTTTGTGC
>WFWZ01000056.1 GCA_015490875.1 Planctomycetaceae bacterium | reverse complement strand
TGTGTATAAGAGACAGATCAAAGACATGGGGATTGCGCTGAAGGAGGCGCACCGCATGAACCTGTCGCTCCCTGGCCTGGCCCTCGCGCACGAACTCTACACCGCCTTGAAAGCTCAAGGCCACGGTCGCGACGGCACGCACGCTCTGCAACTCGCACTGGCACGGCTTTCCGGCATCGATTGGACGAGCCGGTGACATCTATGAGTCACCGTCGGGAGCCATACGTTTGTACTCGCCTTGGATCCACCGAGCCACATCGCTTCGGTAGTAGCGCGAGAACCGGCTTTCACTGGGACCTCCGGGCAGATTGGTCCATGCCTCATCGGTTCCCAGATCGGTAACGAAATGATAGGAGGGCGCGAAGGTGAACTCGCGCGTCGCCGTCTGCAAGACGTGCCCCTGGAATACTGTGGCGTGGTTGCCTGGCATAGCGATGCGGCGCGAGCGGTATCCCAACATCCGGCCGACGCGGTGCTGGCCGAAGAACCGATCGGTGAAATGGAAGTTGTTGACCTCCGACCACGGGACGGCACGCTCAAGTCGCACTCGAGCAAAGGCCGCTCGCACCGTCGCCTCCTTGCCGCGGTCGGCCCACCAGACCGACCGTTCCCGTAGCAACAGTCGATCCGCGGCGGTGATCACCATGACCGAAAACCCCGAGCGGGAACAGAGGTAGAGCATGCGACGCCACCCGATGCCATGTGCATGCCCGAGCAACTCGACGAGAAGACTCCGATAAAACTGCAAGAACAGACTCGGTTCGATGCTTTCCGGTCGATAGTTGCCGTCCCAGTTGGCCAGCGCCTCCTTCTCCGGTGACGGGGGAACCATCGGCAAGAGCGTCTGAAGAAGTTCGCGCGCCCGCACGCTCACGACGTCGTATTGCAGTTCCCGCATATGTTGGAGTGTCGCTTGCGGGATCTGCGATAGTCGCTCGACGATGCGCCGCTTGCGGTAGTCGGGAAGCGGCTGCGTCATCAGCGGTGGGCCGTCGTCGGGGTTCTGCTCCTCGTTGGCCGTCGCCACAAAACCGCATTCCGGATCGTACTGGCTAGGTAGTGGAGCTCGGCGCCAGCCCTGCCAGTGATTGGCCGGGTCCCAAGCGGGGATCGGGACCAAGCCTTGATATCCGCTGGAACGCAACGGAAAACGCCCGTTGCCCTGGAGTCCGATGTGTCCCTCACGGTCGGCGAAGACCCAGCACAGCGTCGGCTGCGGGCATCGAGCCACGACCTCCATCCCTTCGCGCACCGAACGGCATTGGAGCAGCTCGATCCAGGTTCCGATGGCTCGCCCGTTGCCTTCGTACATCCCCGACCAGGCGATCGAAAGGTGAATTCCGGGCTCCTCAAGGTCACCCTCCAACACGCCCTGGTCGTTCCACCAGACGCGCACCGTCTCCGGTTCCTCAGCCCCCTTATGGTGAACGGTCTCTTCGCGCAGTCGAAAATCGTGCCATTCTCCCAGCCGGCGGTATTGCCATCCCGTCTGGCCTCCCCGACGGCAGTCCTCCATAAAATAGTCGACGGTGTCGCCCTTCATGTACGTGACGCCCCAAGCCAGATGCCGGTTGCGAGCCACAGCGAAAAGAGGGCAGCCGGGCAATGTGGCGCCGAGGGCATAGTCGTCGCCGTACCGTATCGCGGCTTCATACCAAATCGCCGGCAGTCGGTTGATTTCGAGGTGAGGGTCGGACGCGAGGAGCGCGTGGCCACTAGCCGATCGGCTCGGCGACACCGCCCACGCGTTGCTTCCCGCCAGTCGCGGCAGGTCGGAGAGCACCTCGAGGGCGTCGTCCGACAGCGGGTTGGCCATGCGGATCTGACGGATTAAGTCGAAGTCGGCTTCCCGGATTCGATCGCCAAACAGATCCCGCAGGGCCACTTCACTGACGCCCGCGTGAATCAGCTCGATCAAGAGCCGCTCATTTTGCATCTGGCTGACCGCAAGTCCGCCGAAACTGAGCAGCTTTCCGATGAGCATGACGGAGGGGCCGTCCCACGGAGCCGGCTCAAAGCCGGTGGCCCACATCGGCAAAGTGCGTCCGGCGTGCTCGATTCCATGATTGACGCCCTGGCAATAGGCCTTGACGAGCCTCTGGAGGTCGCTGGGAAAGGCCGCATATTCCTGTTCGCAGTCGAGGAACAGTCCCATGCGGCGAAAGAAGCGATCGGTGTCGGCCAGTTCGGGAGAATCCGCGATCTCCTCGCAGGCTCGGCCGAGCGCCATCGAGCGGGCGAAGAGGACCTGAGTGCCGCGGTCGACGGCGTGCATGTACCCCAGACCGAACAGCGCGCCCGACAGATCATCGGCCTCGATGTGAGGCACTCCCGCGTCGTCCCGCTGGATCTCCAGCCGAATCGGACTCGCCGGAATGCGCACCGCCCTCATGGCCTGCAGGTCCGCCGGAAAGGGAGGCTATTTCTTGCGATGGCGAATCTTCGAGCGCATCCGGCGTTTCTTCCGGCCGATTTTGCGACGCCCTTTGCCAGTCTTTTTCGTTCCCACGCGGTCAGCTCCCCTTCCTCGTTCTCGACGATCTAGACGATCGCCGGCTCATGTGTGTGAAATGAAAACGCCTCCCCACCCTGCTGGGCCAGGCGCATACGGAACCCTCTGCGAACGAATATACCAGAACCCTGGGCCCTCGGACAAGCGGCAACGGGACGGCGTCATCCTAGCTTTCAAATGCCTCACGGACACGCTTGAGCACTTTTTTCTCCGAGTGAGAGATGGCATTGAGTCCCAACGTGGCTCCGCACGACTTGGCCACCCACTCGGTGTGCTTGAGAATCCCATCGCGGAGTTCCCGAAGTTCCTCCGGACGCATCAACGGCTTGAGCGCCTCGATGTAGTCGAACCACGTTTCGTAGAGTTCTCGGGGGGGAGGTTCTTCGAGCCAGTGCTCCAAGAGCCGCCGACCCGGCGTCCGTTCGTCCAGGCCCGCTTCGTGGGACACATCGAGGATGGCGACCGCTTCTTTCTCTTCCAGCTTGCCATCGGCCCACGCCACGGCGATGACGGGGATCAAGGTGAAGGCGATGAGCGTCTCGGGTTCGGCTCCGAGCTGGGCGAGGTGCTCGAGAACCTCTGGGTCCCGAATGCCGGTGACCTCGGCCAGCGCCTTTTGGCGGTTTTCCTGCTCGAGCTTCTCCTTCAACTGCTGCAGGAGCTGCTGGTCGACCTTCGCAAAAAAGGCCGCCTCCAGAGCTCGTCCTCGACTGTGTAGCAAGTCTCTTCCGTCCATCGCCTCGTGTCCGTTCGACTCATCAAAAATTGATTGGGAACACCGCTCACGCTCCCCAAGTAGCTTTCCATCAAGTCGGGGCGGCGAGATTCGAACTCGCGACCTCCTGCTCCCAAAGCAGGCGCGCTAGCCAGGCTGCGCTACGCCCCGCCGGATGGGGATCGTGTCGGTGGTGACTCGCCTTGATGCTATCGGTCGAAGCCGCGTTTGGCAATGACTCGCCGTAAAACCGCGTAGCATTATCAGGCGGCTTCTCGAGCCACCCGCCCCTCGGCCAAGATACGATGGATTCGTTCGAACTCTTCGTGGCTGGAAAAGTGGATCACGATCTTGCCGGCCTGTTTTCCCTTTCGCTGGATCTCGACTTTGGCTCCGAGCGCCATCTTCAGCTCGCGTTCCAACGCCTGAGTCTGACGACTCTTGACTCCCTTGCCCAGCTTCCCGGCACGACGCTCCAAGTCGGCCAGAGGATTGGCTTCATCGCTCTTGAGTCGCTGGGCGACCTGCCGTTCGGTTTCGCGAACACTCCATCCCTCCTCGATCACCCGCCGGCAGTAGGCTTCCTGGAGGGATTCCTCGC
>WFWZ01000055.1 GCA_015490875.1 Planctomycetaceae bacterium | reverse complement strand
GTCTTGCATGACTCGTGAATCGCGCACCCAAGAACCGCCGAGGCTCTTCGAATGAGCGATCATCCTGACGAAGTGATCGACCTCCTGAGGCAGGCGGAAAAGGAAGGACTCCTCGACCTCTGTCCGCCCGACCGTGCGACTCGGTCACCGGAAGTCCCGGAATGGATGCAATCCGTTCTGACGCATTTCTCTGGATTTCAGGACGATTGGATCGATGTCGATTTCCGCCGACCGGCTGTCTGGGGCAAGACGGGAGGAAAAACGTCGCCGTTTCGCGAGATCGGTTCGCCCGGCTTCCGAGGAGCGGCATGGCTGGTGCAAGTCACCGCAAGCGGTGACTGGTGCGGCATCTGGTACCGTAGTGACGACGTGTATCTCTTTGTCGCAAGATCGCTTTCGAAATGGCTGCGGTTGCTGATCGCCAACCGCAGGTACGTGAAGACGGCATCGCATATTCAGGATGCCAGCGACGAGTGCCTCCTCGAAGACCACCTCGACCGAACGGCTGCGGAGATCCCCCGCGACAACTCCCACCTTCCGACGGTCAGCCAATGGATCGAGTCGGCGATTGACGTGCCCCCATTTTCGCTCACTGGCAAGGTGTGGCGAATCGCAGATTTTCGTTGGGATGCCTCAGCACGTGGATTCTGCGTGCGTGGTCGCCGCCCCGTCGTAGCGTTGGAAGCGCACGTACTGGCCGTGCCTGGGCCACGCGTACCGCACGCGATGCGAGTTCTCGCAGCACCCTTTCTCTGGTGCGCGAAGGTCGTGGCCGCAATCATCTTTTTGTGGTCCTTTCTCTTGGCACTGTTGTGCGTCGCGGCCGTCATCATCTGGCTCGTACGGCTACTGGCGGGAATCTTTGTGGGACGGTGATGCATCTACGGCAGGTCACAGTTCGGCAGGAGCGTCGCCCTGGGTACGATGGAAGCACTCGAGTCGCCACATCATGGCACAGACGGACGTGCCGATTCGCCCCTAGTCCGAACACCTCTCCTCGAGGCGTACCACCGCTGCAGCCGGTAAAGCCCATAACCGGACGCTGCCAGCGCGAGCACCACCAAGAGGATGGCCAAGACAATGGCAACCGGAAGGAGTCGTTTGAACGTGGTTGCTCGGACCGCAGCGGGATCGCGGTACTCGATCGTTGGTTCGGTGTAATACTTCTTGGCAAACGCCGCGTCGACATCGACGCCTCCATCGATCCACCGCCGTTCGTCGGCGGCGACTTGTGCGTACCACGCCTCGGCTTCCTCCAATTCCCGCTGAAAAACCTTTTCTAAACGGCGCAGGCTGAGTTCGCGGTACGTCAGTTCATGCACGGTCTGTCGTTGCAATGCCTGCTCGGCCAACTTGCGGTATTCCTCTTGAGCGTGTGGATCGGAGACCTCATAGGAGGCTTTCAGAAAGGCGCGCGCCGCCAGACGCTTGCCGTCGTCCACCCTGCCGTAACTCAAGAGCAAGTCCCCCAAGGCCTCGAGGAGGACCGGCGAATCGTAATTGCCGAATCGCATCATTCCGAGGACTCCCTTGATGGCGCGACCCAGTTCTTTTTCGACGGCGCGTCCGTTGTCCTCGTCGATCTGGCGCTGCTCGAGTACAAAACGCGCAAAGCCGGCCGGATCGAAGTGGTCTGTCCGGGTGGAAGAACCTTCGAGTGGCATGGGAAGCGCACCCTCTTCGTTCCTTCTGCTGAGAACATATTCGACGAGGAGTTGCTGATAGATCTCGCGACCGAAGTGGGCGTCGGGGTTGATTTCGATGGCCCGACGAATGTGCGCGAGCCCCTCTTCAAGTCGACCCGCATGGATCAGAAACGTTCCCAGGTTTGCTTCGGTTTCGTAGAGCCCGGGCTGGATGGCGTTCTTCTTGAGGATCGTTTCGATCGCTTTGTCGTGCTGGCCGAGTTTGTCGTACGCCACGGCCAAGTCGTCGAGGTATCGCAGGTTCTTGGGATCTGCCTTGAGTTTCTCGAGACGGTCGTCGATGCGCCATCGGTAATAGGCGGCAGAGTGCCTCAGAAACTTGCCTGTGATCAGCTCAAGCGCACTGGGAAAACGCCGGCGTTCCATCATGAGCGTGTCATGGTCCCAGTAACACGCCCAAGTGGGCGAGGCGGTCAAGACCATCCAGCCGACGACGAGCACGACGCAGCGTCTCATGGCGATTGCCTCCTGATACGACGAGTCCCCAAGCCACCCTGCCGACATTCGATGGCAGCCATGCATTATAACATCTGGAGCCAAGTGCAATTGCTCTTTATGAGCACTCCGGCCGGTGTTCTTCGATTTCGTGGATCTTGCGCAGCCGCCGCTCGTGGCGTCCCCCTTCGAATTCAGTGGCCAGGAAGATCTCGACCAGTTTTTCCAATTGGCTCGAGGAGAGCAAATTGGCGGGAAGACAGAGGACGTTGATGTTGTTGTGACGGCGACTCATTTCCGCCGTCACTTCGTCGTAAACTGCTGCCGCGCGAATTCCTGGCAGCTTATTTGCAGCGATCGCCATCCCGACGCCCGTACCGCAGATGAGAATGCCGCGGTCGGCATTCCGGCACAGAATCTCTTCGCCCACCCGCTTCGCATAATCGGGGTAGTCGACACTCTCGGAATCATGCGTGCCGACATCGATCACCTCGTGCCCTTGCTGTTTGAGCAACCGAACGAGCCGCTCCTTGATCGCTTTCCCCCGGTGATCGCTGCCAATGGCGATGCGCATCGTGCTTTCCCCCGTCATGAGACCACCTCGAATCGTATCAGTTGGTCATCGAGCTCCTCAACCCACTGGCGCAATTGGGACTCGATCTGAGTCGCACACGCCTGGTAGAGCTCGAGCGGCCCGCCGATCGGGTCCGAAACATCCGAACCGTCGCGGCAGAGGAGGCGGACCCGATCGGCCAGCTCGGGGCGGTGAGCAAGGATGGCATCACGGTGCTGGCCGGTCATCGTCAGGATGAGATCTGCCGCCGTGAGCATGGCATCGGTGACCGGCTGGCTGGTATGACTTTTCAGGTCGAGCCCTTTCTGAGCCATCACCTCGACGGCCGGGGCGGAGGCAGGAGCTCCCGGACCGGCTGCCAGTCCCGCGCTTTGGACGGTCACTCCATGAGTCGGGAGTTCGTCGATGGGAACACCCAGCCGCTCGGACAGGATCTTCTTCAACAGGACCTCGGCCATCGGACTGCGGCAAGTATTGCCGGTGCAAACCACGAGAACGACGAAGCTGGCCAAGTGTTTCAACGCCGAGACGCTCAAAACGCCCTCACGCAATACGCAGACTCGAGCCGGCTCGACCAACGCCACCGTCGAAGGTTGACCGTAGCGAGTGCGTCCGCCGTCCAGGACCAGATCGACCCGTTCTCCAAGAGCCGCGACCACCTCCTCGCCGCTCAGCGCCGCCGGCTCGCCCGACAGGTTGGCACTGGTCAGCACGAGCGGCCCGACGGTCAGTTTGAGAATCTCCTGAACGACGTCGTGAGCGGGCACGCGAAAGCCCAGCGTCTCGGTGGGGGCGACCGCCTTGCGAACCCCGGGATCGAGCTGCGTCAGGAGACTCCGCGAATTGCCGTGCCGGCAGACCATCGTCAACGGACCCGGCCAGCAGCGGCGGGCCAGGCGGCGGAAGAGAGCCGGCGCGTCGGGAACAAAATCGTACGCCTCAGCGAAGTCCTTGACCGCCAACGCCAGTGGATGGCCTTCCTGCCGGCCCTTGACATCGAGCACACGCTGGACGGCCTCTGCGTCGAGGGCTCGAGCCGCCAAGCCATAGACTGTCTCAGTCGGAAGGGCGATGACCTGCCCTTCGGCCAGAGCCTGCACCACGCGGTGGACCACGTCGCGCAGATCGTCCGTCTTCGTCAAATCGACTACGGTGGCGACCATTCGAGTCTTATCCTGGGACATCCCCGCGCCAAGTGCGCGTCTTTCTAACTCCCGCGATGCTCACCACCGTCCTCGAAGTCCAAGGCGGCCTTCTCCAGCCTGACGGGCCCAGCCCGCGCTGGGGACAGAGTTCTCCGATCGGGAATCACGACAGGCCGCAAGTCACTATATGAAGGGGAAGTCAGGCGAGCAACCGGCCTGGCCGTGTCCGCGACGAGTCGGCCCCGCTACAATAAGTATGACACCTTGCCGTGCTTCTCTGAGCGGCCGGTCGCACGCCGGCAAGCACGTGGGGCACGGCGGTCACACTGAAATTCTAGGCTCGAAGATCACCGGGGCGTTTTCTCTGATTACCGTCTTGTCTCCGCTGTCGCTCGTCATGTCCGAGCTCCCCTCTCGCCGAATCGATCGCCGCTACTGCCTAGCCGTCGCCGGCTGTGCTGCCTTTGCCGGCATGGCTGGCTGCCGACCATCACATGCGGGGCCCCCGCGCGTCGACAAGGTGTGGGGGCGGCGGGGCATATCCGAAGGCCGCTTCCAACGGCCGCGTGCCATCGCCGTCGACAAGAAGGACCAGCTCTACATCGTGGATATGACCGGAAGGATCCAAGTATTCGACGCCGAAGGACGCTTCCTGCGCTATTGGCGGACTCCGGCCATCGAACGAGGCAAGCCGGTGGGGATCGCGATTGGACAAGAGGGGCAGGTCCTCGTCGCCGATACGCATTACCACCGGCTGCTGGTGTACACGCAGTCGGGGCGCCGGTTGCCCGAGTCGACGATCGGCGGCGAGGAGGGAACGGGTCCAGGGCAGTTCGGCTTCGTGACCGACGCAGTGCAAACAGCCGATGGTTTCCTCTACGTCGGAGAGTACGGCCAGAACGACCGGATCCAGAAATTCGACCCCCAGGGGCGTTGCGTCAGTCAATGCGGCGGGCATGGAGACGCCCCCGGCCAGTTCCGCCGTCCTCAGTCCCTGAAGCTGGGACCCGATGGACGCCTTTGGGTCGCCGATGCCTGCAACCATCGGATTCAGATCTTCGATATCGAGGCCGATCCGCCGAAGTTGGTCGGCCTCTGGGGCAAGCCTGGGACCGCACCCGGCTGCCTCCAGTTCCCATACGACTTTGCGTTCGACGGCCGAGGCGGTCTGCTAGTCTGCGAGTTCGGCAATCAACGCGTCCAGCGGTTCACACTCGAGGGCGAACCTCTGGGAATCTGGGGCGAACCGGGACGACTACCCGGGCAATTGTCGCGCCCCTGGGGCATCGTCGCCGACTCGCGTTTGCGTTTCCACGTCCTGGACACCTACAATCATCGCGTGCAGCGTTTGAAGATCTAGCCTGTCATCGCTGAAGAAACGACCACGGTATGCATTGGGGAAATTGGCACATCTCGTTCGTTCATCCCGCCTATCTGATCGTGGCGGCCGTGCTGATCCCCGTGATCTGGCTCGTCAGTTTTCGCAGCCTGGCCGGGCTGGGACCAGTACGACGTGTCTTGGCGCTGACCCTTCGCTCTCTGTTGGTACTCCTGTTCGCCGTCGCCCTTGCCGAAATCCAGTGGGTCGAGAAGAGCGACCGCGTAACGGTGATCTACGTGCTCGACCAGTCCGAATCGATCCCGCCGGCCAAACGACGGTTGATGCTCGAGTATGTCGTGCGACAGGTCCGACGTCACCGGAATGCTCGGCAGCGAGATCGCGCCGGCGTCGTTGTCTTCGGCCGCCAAGCGGTCGTCGAGGTTCCCCCTTTCGACGACGATCTCCCGCCGACGACACAAGTCGAATCGACGCTTGGAGAGACCGATGCGACCAACCTCGCCGCCGCACTCAAGCTCGCCTCGGCCCTTTTCCCCGAAGACACGGCTCGCCGCATCGTGCTCGTGACCGACGGCAACGAGAACCTCGGGCAGGTGCGCGAAATCGCCCCGAGTCTCGCTCGCAACGGCATCGGCATCGACGTCGTGCCGGTGAAGTTGACGACGCGAGCCGAAGTGGCGGTCGAGAACGTGATTTTGCCGTCGCGGATGCGGCGCCAGCAGAAGTTCCGAGGACGGATCGTCTTGAGCAACTACACGGACGACGACAAAGCGGAACCGGTGCGCGGCGTGGTGCGCGTGACGCGCAGCAGCGGCGGAAGAGAAGAACCGGTCGGCGAAGATGTGCCGGTCGAGCTAAAGCCCGGCAAGACGGTGCTGACGTTCGAACACGAGATCGACTCGCCTGGCATTTATACCTACAAGGCGACGTTCGTCCCGGAAAACGCCGAGGACGACTTGATGCCTCAGAACAACGTCGCGACCGCGTTCACGCACGTGCAAGGCAAGGGCCGGGTGTTGCTGATCGAGGATCACATGCACCCAGGTGAATTCGATTTCCTCGTCGACCGCCTGCGTGCCATGAACCTCGAGGTCGACACGATGTCGACCAGCACTCTCTTTGCGTCACTGGCTGAACTGCAAGCCTATGACGTCGTTATCCTTGCCAATGTGCCACGCAGCAGCGGAGACGACGAAACGAGCGTCGCCGCATTTAGCGATGCGCAAATCCAAATGCTGGCCAACAACACTGCACAACTCGGCGCCGGCCTGATCATGCTCGGAGGTGACCGCAGCTTCGGTGCCGGCGGATGGGCCAACACGGAACTGGAAAAAGTGATGCCCGTCGATTTCCAGATCAAGAACGCCAAGATCAAAGCGGTCGGGGCGCTCGTCATGGTGATGCACGCCTCGGAAATGGCCCAAGGCAACTTTTGGCAAAAGGTGGTCGCTCGCGAGGCACTCAAGACACTCGGGCCGCTCGATTACTGCGGCATTCTCCACTGGAGCGACTTCGGGAGGGACTCTTGGTTGTGGCGCCCGGGGTTGGCTCGAGTCGGCACGCGGCGCAAGACGATGATCCGAGCTCTCGCCCGCATGACTCCTGGCGACATGCCCGCCTTCGAGCCCTCGATGCGGATGGCACTGGCCGAGTTCCGAAAGAACAAGGCGTCGATCAAGCACATGATCATCATCAGCGACGGTGACCCGTCGGCACCGCCTCGCGCACTCGTGCAGCGATTTGCTCAAGACGGCATCAAGATCACCACCGTCGCCATTGGAGCTCACGGTGTCACCGGCACCAAGACCTTGCAAGACATCGCTCAGATAACCGGCGGCAACTACTACCGAGTTCGCAACGCCAAGGCGCTGCCTCGCATCTACCAGCGTGAAGCTCGCCGCGTCACACGTCCCGTCGTCAAAGATCTGGCCAATATCCCTCCGCGCCTCGTCCTTTCCCATCCGATCGTCAGTGGCATTCGAGACGACTTTCCGCCGTTGCAAGGGATGGTGCTGACGACCGTCAAAGAGAATCCGCTCGTCGAAGTCATCCTCCGGTCGCCCGATCCATCCGACAACCGCAACAACGCGATCCTGGCGGCATGGACCTACAACAACGGTCGCGCCGTCGCTTTCACGACCGACGCTGGTTATCGCTGGGCCAATGCCTGGACAAGTTGGCCTCACTACGACCAGCTTTTCAGCCAAATGGTGCGATGGGCCATGCGGCCGGCGGAAGACGACGAAGCCTTCGACGTGGCGACCACCGTCCGCGACGGCAAAGTTCGCGTTACGATTACCGCTTTGGACACCGAGAACCAATACACGAACTTTCTCGGGTTGACTGGCGCCGCCATCGGCCCCGACCAGAAACCTTTTTCGTTTCCCATTCGCCAGGTGGCGCCCGGTCGGTACGAAGGCGAATTCACCGCTCGCGAAGCCGGCAGTTATCACATCACAATCGGAGGACGCGGCCCGGGCAAGCCACCCTTGATCGTCGGCGCCAACGTCCCCTATTCGTCGGAATACAAAGACCGGACAAGCAACGTCGAGTTGCTGAAGGAACTGGCAGCTTTGCGACCCCAGGGAGGCCAAGCCGGCAAGGTGATCGGCGACGATTTGACTCCCGCCAAACTCGAGTCGCTTGTGAAGGCCAACCCCTTCCGCCGCGACTTGCCACGCGCCGTAACGATGCACGAGGCCTGGCCATGGTTTCTCTTTGTAGCCGGCCTGCTCTTTTTCGCCGATGTCGCTGTGCGCCGCATCGCCATTCGCCGCGAAACCTGGCAGCGGTGGATCGAACCGATTCGAAAACGACTGCGACGGCGCACCGAAGCGGTTGAAGTGGAAGCCAAGTTGCAGCGACTGCAAAAGCGCAAAGAGCAACTGGCCGATGACCTGAGCCGAAAAAAGGCGGCGACGCGATTCGAACCCGATACGATTCCCACGGAGGAACTCGACGAGGTGGCTCCTCCGGTCGCTGCCGCAGCTTCCAAACAGAAGCCCGACTCGGGCGCCACGTTCGACGAACCGGAAGAATCGTACACCGACCGTCTTCGACGGGCCAAGGAACAGGCTCGACGGAAACTGAAACGGAACGATGCGGAGGAAGACGCCGAGTGAAAGGACTCAGGCTACTTTTGACGAACCCAGTCGAGTTGGCAACTGCAAGAGAGTTACGACCATCGATAGAGAGGAACTTCCAGACTGATGAATGATAGGAACGAAGCGACGATCCAGGAGCGAGCAGAGCAGTTTCGGGAACGTTACCGGAAGGTGCGGGAAGAGATCGGCAAGGTGATCGTGGGGCATGAGGAGATCGTCCATGGGGTACTGACGTGCCTCTTCGTCGGCGGCCATTGCCTCCTGGAAGGCGTCCCCGGACTCGGCAAGACGCTCCTGGTGCGCACGCTCGCCCAAGCCCTCGATCTCGACTTCAACCGCATCCAGTTCACGCCCGACTTGATGCCCGCGGATATTCTGGGAACGAACATGATCATGGAAGCCCCAGATGGCCGGCGCTCGTTCGAGTTCCAAAAAGGGCCGGTCTTCACGCAGATCTGCCTCGCCGACGAGATCAACCGAGCGACTCCCAAGACGCAGTCGGCGCTGCTGGAGACGATGCAGGAAGGAACCGTGACGGTCGGTGGCACGCGATATGAACTCGAGCAGCCCTTTTTCGTCATGGCCACGCAAAACCCGATCGAGCAAGAGGGAACGTATCCGCTCCCGGAAGCCCAACTCGACCGATTCCTTTTCAAGCTCGTCGTCGGTTATTCCAGCCGCGAAGAGCTGGCGACGATCATCGATCGGACAACGGCGGGCGTTCACGTCACTCCCGAAAAAGTGATGGACGGCCGGGAGATTCTGGAGTGGCGCAAGCTCGTCCAGGAGGTCATTCTTGCCAACCATGTGAAGGACTATCTCGTGCGACTCGTCCTTGCCACGCATCCCGAAGGCGAGTTCGCGCCCCCCATCACCAACCAGTACTTGCGTTGGGGCGCCAGCCCACGCGGCGCTCAGACATTGGCGCTGGCGGCCAAAGTGCGAGCGCTCTTGGAAGGCCGCTACAACGTCAGCTTCGAAGACGTCCGGCGAGTCTATCTGCCGGCCATGCGTCACCGAGTGATTCTCAACTTCGAAGCACAAGCCGAAAGCATCGACGTCGATTCGATTCTGCTGGAGATCCTCGAGCAGATCCCCGAAAAGGCCGACGACGTCGTTGCCGTCGCCACGTAACGCTTCTCCGACCGGCTTCCCGAACGAGTCCTCCCGCCCGAAGTGTTCGCCTGATCGCATGTCCGAACTCTTGACACCGCAGCTACTGAACAAACTTGAGCGTCTCGAGCTCGTCAGCCGCAAAATCTTCCGCGGCCGGCTCAAAGGCGAACGCAAGAGCCGCCGGAAGGGGCAGAGCGTCGAGTTCACCGACTTTCGCAATTACGTCCCGGGAGACGACCTGCGGTTCATTGACTGGAACCTCTATGCTCGACTCGACCGTCTTTTCCTCAAGCTGTTTCTCGAAGAAGAAGACCTCCACTTCTACGCGCTGATCGACTCGAGCAACTCGATGGACTTTGGAGATCCGACGAAGTTGCACTATGCGAAGCAACTGGCGGCGGCTCTAGGCTTCATCGGCCTGTGCCGCTCGGACCGAGTCCGCATTAGCGGCATGGGGGAAGAATCGCAGCAAAGAGCGCTCACGCTGCGCGGACGCCATCAGCTTTGGCGCATGCTCGAATACTTGGAGAAACTCGAGCCCGGTGAGAATGTCCCCTTGCTCGAGGGCATCCAGCGGTTTTGCGTGCGGTGTCCCGGTCGCGGGATTGTCGTATTGATCAGCGATCTGCTCGACAAGTCGGGCTATGAAGCGGCTCTGCGTCTGCTGATCGCCCGCGAAATGGATATTTTCGTCTTTCAAGTGATGACAGAAGAGGAGTGGGACCCGCCGCTGACCGGCGATTTGGAACTCGTCGATTCCGAAGACGGCGATGTGGCCGAGATCAGCGTCAGTCGAGCCCTCTTGCGCCGTTATCGGGAAACGGTGACCGCCTTCGTGCAGCAAGCGAAGGAGTTTTGCACGCGTCGCGGCATGACGCACCTCCTGGCGCGGACCGACATTCCCGTCGATCAGTTCGTCGGGAACTACCTTCGTGAGCGGGGGTTGGTGCGATGAATTTCGTCAATACCCTAGCGCCATGGCAGTGGGCCGTCCTCGGCCTTGTCCCTCCCGCCATCATCCTGCTCTACTTCCTGAAACTCAAACGACAGCCGCTCGTCGTTCCCAGTACATATCTGTGGCGCCGCACACTCGAAGACCTTCATGTCAATTCGCTTTGGCAGCGACTGCGCAGCAATCTGTTGTTGCTGTTACAGCTATTGATCATCTTTCTGCTGATGGGGGCGCTCCTTCGTCCCGGGCGGCGAGGCCCGCAATTGCTGGGCCATCGCTTTATCTTCCTGATCGACGTCTCCGCCAGTAGTCAGGCCACCGACGTTTCCCCCTCGCGACTGGAGGCGGGCAAACGCCAGGTGGCCGACATGATCGATCAGATGGAATCGGGTGACTCGGCGATGGTGGTTCAATTCTCTGACCGAGCCGAAATCGTCCAGAACTACACGCAGCAAAAGCGGCCCCTGAAGGAACGCGTCCGGGTGCTCCGGCCGACGGCGCGTGGCAGTAGCCTTCAGGAAGCGTTGCGAGTCGCTTCGGGGTTGGCGAATCCCTCGTCCGCACGCGGCGAAGGGGCGGAGCAGTCCGAAGAGGCTCTTCCGGCAACGGTCTATGTCGTCAGTGACGGCGCGGTGCCCGAAGTCGGCGACTTCGACGTCGGCAATCTCACGCTGCGTCACGTTCCGCTGGGAAGTCCTAAGGCTCGCAACGTCGCCATCACAGCCTTCTCCGCTGATCGCAATCCCGACCATCCGGGACAACTCGATCTGTTCGCACGCTTGGAAAACTTTTCGTCTCAGGAAGTGACCGTCCAGATCGGGCTGCGGTACGGAGAAACACCCGCCGAAGCCGTCGATACCCGCCGCCCGTATCTCGATGTCAAGGAAGTCCGCATCCCAGCGCGAGGCACTTCGGGCGAGGGTTTTCGCATGGAGGATGTTCAGGAGGGCGTCTTTGTGCTTGAGATCGATTTGCACGACGACTTGGAGTTGGACAATCGCGCGTTTCTGGCGATCAACCGTCCTGAGCGAGCTCGCGTATTGTTGGTCACGCCCGGCGATACTCCTATCGAAACGGCATTGGAAACACGGGCCGCCCGAAGGCTGGCGCAAGTCGAGGTGGCCGATCCGAAAGTCCTCAAGCAAGAATCGTATCAACAGAAGGCGGATGCCGGCGTCTACGACTTGATCATTTATGACCGGTGTTCGCCGCCGAGTATGCCTCTGGCCAACACGCTCTTTTGGGGTGCACTGCCGCCGGATGGACGTTGGAGTTTCGGTCCCAAGGAGTCGCTCCCAGTCGTCATCGACGTCGACCGCTCCCATCCCATTTGCCAGTTTTTGAATTTCGATGACGTCTTGGCGTTTCTGGAAGGTCATGCCGTGAAGGGGCCGGAAGGCGCTCGTTCCCTCATTTCCGGATCGATCGGCGATTTGCTGGTCTTGGCGCCGCGCGAAGGCTACGAGGACGCCGTGTTGGGATTGCCGCTGTACCGGCAATCGGAGCAAGGCGACAAGCTGCCGAACACCGACTGGCCGCGGCGCACCAGTTTTCCCGTCTTTTTGCTCAATGTGGTCCGGTACCTCGGCCGCGTCCAGTTCTACTCGGCGGCACCGAACGTAGCGCCGGGCCAGGTCGTTCGGATTCGAGCTTCCACCGACGCTCGGCAACTCACCATCGTCGATCCACGCGGCCGCCGACACAAAGTCGAACGATCGCGAGAAAACGTCTTTGTTTTTGCTGACACCGAAGCGTTGGGAACCTACCTCGTCGAGGACACGGAGGGCGAAGTGGTGCGCCGGTTCACCGTGAACCTCTTTGCGCCTCGGGAAAGCGACATCGTGCCTCGCCCGATCGAAGTCGGAGCCGATCGCGTCGAGCCGGCGCGCGTCCGCGATTTGCGCCGGTGGGAATATTGGAAATGGATCTTGTTGCTGGCGCTCGTCATCTTGGCACTCGAGTGGTACATCTATAATCGCCGCGTTTGGATTTGACTCGAGGCGGTTCTTGGGGCGAAGGAGATCATGCATGAGTGCATCGAGTGGAGCACCGTGGTGGGAGGGCGATGCGAGTACGTGGCGGCAAGTCATCACTTCGGCCGAAGGACCGGCAGGGCGGCTGCCGTTCACCGAAGAGCAACTCCGGAATGCTCCCAGCGGAGACCTCTTCGGCTGGACACAGAATGCGGGAATGGGATGGTCGCCTGAGCGGATGCGAGGCCCGGAGTTCCTCATTCTTTCGACGCAAGGAGGGATGCGAAGCGAGGAAGGTCGCCCGATCGCCCTTGGCTACCATACGGGGCACTTCGAGGTAGGACTGCTGGTAGCCGAAGCCGCTCGCACAATTTCCGAAGCGGGCGGGATTCCGTTCGCCGCGTATGTGTCGGATCCGTGCGACGGTCGAAGCCAAGGGACGACCGCCATGTTCGACAGCCTCGCCTACCGCAACGATGCGGCGATCGTGATGCGGCGGCTCATCCGTTCGCTTCCGACGCGTCGAGGAGTCGTGGCGGTGGCGACCTGCGACAAGGGACTTCCCGCCGCCATGATGGCACTAGCCGGTTGTCCTTCCCTGCCGGTCGTGCTGGTGCCCGGTGGCGTCACGTTGCCGCCACGACAGGGAGAGGATGCCGGAAAAGTGCAGACGATCGGAGCTCGCTTCGCGCACGGCGAGATCACGCTGGACGAGGCTGCTCGAGCCGGCTGTGCCGCATGTGCGTCACCGGGAGGAGGCTGCCAGTTCCTCGGGACGGCGGCGACGTCGCAGGTGGTTGCCGAGGCGCTCGGGCTGACGGTTCCCCATGCAGCGTTGGCGCCCAGCGGCCAGCCGATCTGGCAAGACGTGGCCCGGCGATCGGCCACGGCATTGATGCAAGCTGCCGACTCCGGGCTTCGCTGCGCCGATCTCATTACGGATGATGCTCTGTATAATGCGATGGCCGCGCACGCAGCCTGCGGCGGATCGACGAACCTCTTGCTTCACATTCCGGCGATTGCCTTCGCTGCGGGGCGGAGGCGCCCGACGGTCGAGGATTGGGAGTCGATCAATCGACAAGTGCCGCGGTTCGTCGATGTCCTTCCCAATGGTCCTCGCAACCATCCCACCGTGCGGCTCTATCTGGCCGGCGGCGTTCCGGAGGTGATGTTGTGGCTGCGTCGCCTGGGAATCCTTCGCGGGGATGCGCGCACGATCGCCGGTGCCTCGTGGAACGAGATCCTCGACTGGTGGGAAACCAGCGACCGGAGGCGCATCTTGCGTGAGCGTTTACAAGAAGCGGACGGTATCGACCCGGACGATGTGATTCTGCCTCCCGATCGGGCTCGAGCCGAGGGGATGACCAGCACCGTTTGTTTTCCTCGAGGCAACCTCTGTCCCGAAGGATCCGTCATCAAGGCGACGGCCATCGACCCTTCGCTCGTCGACGATGGCGTGTACTGGCATGAGGGACCGGCGCGTGTCTTCGTGACGGAGCGAGAGGCGATCGCGGCGATCAAAGGAACCGGCGATCGTCGTGTGGAGGCGGGGGACGTCGTGGTGCTGATCGGTCGAGGCCCCATGGGAAGCGGGATGGAGGAGACCTACCAGATCACGTCGGCACTCAAGTTTCTGCCTTGGGGCAAGCACGTGGCGGTCGTGACGGACGCTCGGTTCTCCGGTGTCAGCACGGGAGCGTGCATCGGGCACGTCGGCCCGGAAGCGTTGGCCGGCGGACCGATCGGCAAGGTGCGGGACGGCGATCGGATCCGCATTGTCATCGATCAGCGTCAACTCGCAGGGAGTGTCGATTTGGTGGGAACGGCCGAGCGGGAACTCGCGCCCGATGAGGCTCAAACGCTGCTGGCGCAGCGAACGGCCCACCCGGAATTGCGCCCGGACGAGGATCTGCCGGCCGATACGCGGCTGTGGGCCGCCTTGCAGGCACTCGGGGGAGGCACGTGGGGGGGCTGCGTCTACGATGTCGAGGAGATCGAACGGCGATTGCACAAGACATAAGGAGTCGGCTGGTGAGGTGAACTGCTTTTGCCGGGTGGACGGGGTTTCGATATGATGGAGAAGCCAAG
>WFWZ01000054.1 GCA_015490875.1 Planctomycetaceae bacterium | reverse complement strand
TGGCTCCCGAAGGTATCGGCCGGAATAAGATTGAGCGGCTGCGCCCATCGCTCAAGAAATCGGACCTCACTTACGTGGGAGTTGCCGAGTGTCGAGGGCGGCGAGTCCATCGCGTTCGCGTCGGAATTCGTCCCACGGGATACACGGAACTTTGGGTCGATGTCGAGCGCGACAGCATTGTCGTGCGCGCCGATTGGTACAGTCTCCGAGGTCGCAAACAGCATCGCTTCAAGTTCGAGCTCTACTATCGTCAGGCAGACGACCGATGGCTCCTGAAGGAATGGTCGATCTGGGCGAAGGATGGGCCGACAACTCGCCTGACGGTGACTCGACTCGAGATCAACAAGCCGCTGGGCAAGTTCGAGTTCTCAATTCCCACGTTGCCTGGAATGACCATTACCGATGAACGCGGGCCCAAGACCAAACGTTACCGTGTCGACAAGAATGGGCAACTCATTCCATTGGTAGATGCGAAGAACACAGACCGGACGTGATCGCCATCGTTGTTACGTAAGGTCACTCGCGAAATCATCTCGGTTACCTAGCTCTGGCATCCAGATGCCCCATACACAGCCGCTGTCTCATCCTTTGGTGGACTATGATAACGAGGACGCCATGGTCAAGGCGTCCTTGGACCGAGCAGCGCGGTACAAAGTACTTGGTTGGTGGTTTCTTGCATTGGGTTGTGTGCTCGCCGCACTTGCAGTCGTCATGGATTCGATTGGATTGGCTGTTGCAACCACATTCGGTGGCATGACGGCCGTGTGTTGTTTTGTCGCCGAGTCTGGATACAAGAAGACCGCTTGGCTTCGAACCCTTGAACTCCGCATCGAACGTATGGGCAATGGTCTGGAAAACGTTCACGAATCTCCAGGTCATCGGCACGACTGAAGAGGTGTTGCAACGAATGTTCACTCCCGGCCGTGTTGTCGCTGACGTCCGGCCACGAGGTGCAGTGGAACATCTCGCGAGAACAGCCGGTGCCGTGTCCAAACGGATTTTGGTCTTCGTCGCAGCCCAGTTTGCGGCTTGCCGTGCCGCTCAACGAAACTCAGGAAGAGTCATGCGTGTGCGAACGTTAATCATCGTGTTCTTTACGTTCTCAGCCGCATTCTGGATGTTCTTTGCATTGTCACATTTTCCATGGGTTGTACCCGCTGACCACAACGGAACACTCCTCAAGCACGCCGAGCGGTCGTCAGCAGCCGGAGCGTGCCTCTTTGCTCTGTCCCTGGTTTCGATTTGGCTGCCCACAGGTGTGCTTGGTCGCAACCGTGTACTTGTCGTTGTTGCTCTTGTCACAGGCGCGGCATGGTTAGCCGTCACTCCTTTTCTGTATCCAGACATGGAGTTCGTCCGATTCCCCTATCGTGTTTCGGCACATCTGCTGGGGTTCCTCGCATTGCTAAGTGGAGTCGCCAAGACATACATCCCGCGTTCGGCGACATAACGACGAGCCCGACTCGACACCAATCCGCCTTCGGCCCGCTAGGATACCGGTTCCACTGGCTTCTTTCCGATGATACGGCCTATTTCTTGACGACTGGCCCCCAACGCCAACAGAGATCGCACCAACGCCTCCAAAGAAACCGTCGCATCTGCCGATTCCATTTTCGCGACTCGCGATTGACTCGACCCCAATTCTTTTGCCAGTTCGTTCTGCGTCATCTTCTGAGCCATTCGGCGTTTCTTAAGACTTCGCGCCAGTGCAAGCTTTATCTCGATCAAGGCGGCTTCTTCGGCGGTCAACTGAAGGAACTCCTTTGTGGTTCCCACTTTCCAGCCAGCCTTTTTCAATCGTTCTTTCTTTTCTTGTTTCATGGTCCAACGTCACTCGATCTCATCATACGCCTTCAATCTTGCCTTGCACTTGTCGATCACGTTCTTCGGCGTGGTTCCCGTCTTCTTCGCAAAAACTTCAACAATCACAATTGCATCGGAATCAATGCGATACACGATACGCCAATTCTGGTTCTTGTCCCGGACACGCAACTCGTGGCATCGTTTACCGATCGCCGGCATTGATCGCGAATGTGGCATTCCAATGTTGTCGCCCCGCTGTAATCTGCGCAACAAGGTTCCGGCTTCGATCCTTGCCTGGACCGAAAACGGCGGCGTCTTGATTTCCCCCTCCAGCCACACAAGCGGCCTATCCTCTCGACTCATCCGATCCAGTGTATGTCATATCTGACATAGCGTCAAGCCCGAATATCCTCTTGCGGGTCGGGGGTTTGCTGATTGGGTCGAGGCGAAGATCGTCACGACTCGAAGCCGAATGCCGCATGATAAGCGAACGAACCAACGCGGCTTTGTGGCCGGTCATGCAAGCGATGATGAGTTTCCTGGAAAAGCTATTCAGCGACCGTCGTGGCGAGAACGGAGCGATGGGATGTTGAGCTTCGTAGTGCACTCGAACTAGGTCAGTTCGTGAACCCCGAGACAACGTTCGAGAGCGAATGGAGAACGTGCTCCAATGGCCCCCGCTGGAAGCTTAAGAGGTCGTCGTGATCTTCCGGTCGCAAACAACATTTCGAACCGGCTGTCGCGTGATCGCTTTTGTGGTTCTTAGTCCCGCGTTAGATCAGCGGAAGGCGAAGCGTGATCGATGATCGATTTGCGTGTTTTTCGAGGATTGCTGTAATTCAAGGCTGACATGGGAAGCCGATTGAGCCTAAAGCCGACAGGGCGCGACCGGCCCGTTGCAACCGGCCGAACACGGGGAGTTCAGCCTGCCGCCGAACTGAACTCCACCCTCGCTTCTGTCCAGCTCATTCTGTTCCCGATAGAATGGACGGAAAGGGGACAACAATGGTCAAGAACCGACAACAGACAGCACGCAAACCGGCGACCAAGTTCGCCAACCTGCAAAAGAAGATGCAGAGACAGAAGGCTGGTTCCAAGAAGCACTCCGGTAAAAAGAAATGACCCAGCATCCCGCGTGGCTTTTGATCATCGTCGGCGTTCTGATCATCGGGATCGGCGTCGTCTGGCTGCTGTCATCGGCAATCCCGTGGTTGGGAAAGCGGCCTGGCGACATCGTGATCGAGCGGGAGAACTTTCGCTTCTATTTTCCGATTGTGACTTGCATCGTCATCAGTCTGCTTTTGACGGGGATTATGTGGCTCATTCGGTTCTTTTCAAAGTGATCGGGAGCACAGTCGGTGGCAACATCTCGTGTCAGTCTCCGAAAGTGATTTTATGGCCGTCAGTCGTAGAACACCGCCAGCCAGACTGTAGGTTCATCCGGCGCAGTCCACTCGACTCGGTGCTTCTTGTGCACCGGGATGTTGACATGATCGCCGGGCTTCATGTGGATCGGCTGTTCGTCACTCTCGAAAAGCAACTTGGCTTCGCCCTTCAAGACGACGACCCATTCGTTTTCCTGTTGATCGTACCAAAACCCACCGGGACTGGCGTGGCCACGCGAGATGATGCGTTCGATGCGGACATGATTGTCCTCGGCGAGGACCTCGACGAGTTCTTCGGGGAGTTCGGTCGGCAGATTGGCGAAGAGGTTCTTCATGGTGACTCCTTGGATTCCACACGTCAGTCTCTCTCATCTGCGGTCACACACAAGGCCGGGAGCACCGATTCTGGACTCGACTTGTGGGAGCGGATCCGTCTGTCTCGCCGCCCCACCGCGTTAACCGGCCCAAAGATCTGTCGGAATTGAGATCGTCCAGAATGCACTGCTGTGTTTCTTCGCGGCGGCGCAAGCCATCGGCAATGGCTTCCATCCATTCCTGTTGCCGCTTTCGGAGCGGCGGTGCGATGATCGAATTGAGTTGATGTTGTGATACGTTTCACCGAAAGTGAGACTCACGCCCGTTATTCGTCTCAGATATTCTGAGGCTTAGCAATCAGCCCTTCATCCTTCCCGACTTCACCCCTCATGCTACGGTGTAAGCCAGTCTTCCACCGTCAATCCCGGCACATTGGCGAAGTCTTGGACGTTGTGCGTGACCAATGTCAAATTGTGAACCAGTGCGGTGGCGGCAATCAGCAAGTCCATTTCAGGGGTGAACAAACCTTGATCCAACTGCTGCGCCCTGACTTCACCAAACTTGTGTGCGATGGCCTGGTCAATGTCGAGTACGGTCATATCATCCAGCAGGTCCAATAGTCCCTGCTGCCGCGCCGGCGACGCCTTGGCGCGCAGAACCCAGGTGAAGAGTTCAGCCGCAGAGATGGTCGAGACGTGCAAGCGGCCTCCGTACGGAACAAACCGTCCGTAAACCTGATTGTTCCGCTTGAGATATGCCGAGCAGATGTCTGTGTCGAGCAGAAAACTCACAGTTCAATCTCCGGGCGGCCAATCTTGCGCTGTTGGCGGTTCCACTCCAGGTACTTGTCCAGGTCGTCGGCGTCGTCCGCCCAGGCACCAAAGGACCGCCGCAGCCCTTCGCCCGGCGGCAACTTTTTCTGATCCGGCTTCACCGGTTGAACCGTGACCGTGACTTCCTGACCGTCCGGCAGGCCGGTCTCGCCGTCCAGTTCAATCGTTTTCCCGTGGACCACGCCGCGATGTACGTTCGAGTGTTTGGTCATATTTCACCTCGCTCTTAGATCCTTCACTGCACTTTAGGCGATCAGGTGGCAAGGTCAAGCAGGACGTTGAAGAGCCTGCGGATTCTTCGATTGTCTGGGGCAGGAGGTAGAACCGCCGCGAAATCTTCCTACAGCTTTTTTCCGGAAATTGAGTGCCGATGGTCGGCATGCGAGTGACGACGGTCGGGGTTGTTGGCCTGGGATTTCTGTTGCTTTTTGTGCTTGGGTTGCGGTCATTTCCGAGATCGTTTACGCTTGGTCATCCGTGGCTCACCCGTTACGGTGTTTCCTTCTGTGAAGAAGAAAACAGAAGCATCAGGAGAGCCGCGATCATGAGCCAGACCAATTCCCTCTTGGCGATTCAAAGATCGCCTAAAGTGCAGCCGGTCATGCAAGCGTTAAGCTGGTAGAGACGGCCGTGGTGGTGCATATGCCGTCGCGTCTACCTGTCGCCCAGTTGACCCCCTCGATCATCGTCCTCTTGCCATGCGCCCCTCGATGCTTCGAATGCGATCTCTCTGGCTCGTCGCTCCGCCGATTCTGTTGTGCTTTCTTGACTTTGGCTTGACGCTCTATGGTCAGTCGGAGACATACTGGAGTGGATCCTACAGCGACGTAAACGAGATCTCGCCCTCGTTCGGCAAATATCTGTCCATTCATCCAATTGCCTTTGTCGGCGCTGGGCTGGTTTGGATTGCCATCTTCTCGTCGCTCATTGCGATACTTCCAGAAAAGCTCGCGATGACTGTGTCTGTCTGCGTTGTTCTCGGGCACATGACGGGTGCCGCCAGTTGGCTCGCGTACCGATTTGGTTCCTACCAAGCCTGCAACGCCCTCTTCTTGCTGACAGCCGTCCTCATCGTCGGCTCATTCACGTTGGGCCGCTCTGAGAACGGGCAAACAGTGATCAACTGGTCGCGGACCGGAATGCCAACCTGGACGCGATGGGTCCTTGCTGCGATTCTCGTCGCGCTGCCCATTTGGTGGTTCTTACTTCCGCGTTAGGTCATTGCAAGGCGAAGCGTGATCGATAAGCGATCTGAGTGTTTTTCGAGGATTGCTGTACTTCAATGCGGACATGGGAAGCCGATTGAGCCTAAAGCCGACATCGTGCGGCGACAAGTCCTCCTCACAGAGCCATCTTCTCGCATGGGTAACCAGATCGTTCATCGAACCTGTCACCGAACGATTGAGCGCTTTGGCGAAGCGGACAGTGCCGCTCGCCGGTACAATGAAGCGTTGATAGACGAACTGCTGGCCATCGTCTGCCATGAACTCACGAATCGCGCTCAAGGCCCTCTTGACAAACGTCGAGTCGTCGGTGACGCCCCGACCATACATCACGCAGGAGTAAAGTGAGGCGGTATTCGTCAGTATGATGTACCGAGTTCGATCCGCGGTGAAGAGATGTCCCGACCAGTCCGCATACGGGTTCTCGTGCAACGGCATGTCGCTCAACGGACCGGCCTTGATCTTCTTGGCAAGCTTTTGAGAGAGTCGAACAATCATCTGTCAGAATGCAGGTTCTCGTCAATCTTGAACTGCATCAAGCGGCTCCTGTCGGGAGGGACACAATCCGCTCACGAGCCAGTTCGGCAGCGTAATGCAGCGCTGCCTGAATATCCTCCTCGGTCACGTTGTATCCCCGAATAATCGCTTCGTGGCTTTCGCCCGCCGCCAGATTGTCGAGAATCACGGAAACCATGACCCGTGCCCCCTTAATGCACGCCTTGCCGTGGCAGACGTTGGGGTCAACGCTGATTCGATCTTTCCAGTTCATTCGTCTTGTCCTTTCGTCTTGGCCACAGATGCACACGGATGAGAATCCCTTGCCCAATCCGTGTTCATTTGTGTTGATCCGTAGTTCCCAGCCCCTATTCCAACCCATGAGCGACGGCCAGCGAGCCGTCGGAGCGGTATTCTTCTTTTACTCTCTCCGGGCAAAGTTGCATCGAAGAACCAGCCGCGAAGCTTGGGTGGCTGGCCGCTCATCCTCATCGAACGGCGCCTCGGAGCCAATCGTCTCTTGGTTTGCTTGTTGGCCCATGCGAACATCCTCGCCTCACCAAATCGCGAACAGAAGAGAAGTCGGTTGGACTGCCAAAAGAAATCGGCTCTTGCTCGGCGCATTTTATCGTAAGTAGTGTTGCAACACAAGGTTGCGGCTGTTCGGCTTGGGAACAGGAGCAATGGGACGACGAGCTTCGCAGTGCACTTGAAGCAGCATCAGCCTGTGAACCCCGAGACAATGTTCGAGAGCGAATGGAGAAGGCGCTCAAAGGGATCCCGCTGGAAGAATGAAATCGAACGTGTCGAAATGCGCTTGCTCGCAGGCCGGACGGCGAGGAGAGTCATTGCGTTCACGCTGACACACCCATCATTCCCGTTCGCGCAGGACGTCTGTTCAGGTCGCCGCCGTCGTGGGTGACGACGACGCGTAGTTCGGTTCCGTCGGACAGCTCAGCCGGAAGATCGGCATGCGCGACCCATCCGAATCCGTAACACATGGATCGCATTTCAGACTCCTGAAGGAGTTCGCCCTCAGCAGCCGTGTAGACCTTCAGAACAGCATCGCCATGACGTGCCAGCGGTTCCAGCTCGCGGCTTGGAGCTACCTCTTTACCATGTGCGCGCCAAGTCGGGCGGTCGTTCAGGATCAGGCATCATCGCACCAAGATCCACAATCAACCGGCCATCACGAACCAGTTTACCACCTGCGTATTGGAATGTGCGACCCTCTTGATCCACGCCGCGCGCGCCATCAAACCAGGCACTCGATTTCGGAATAGGCGGAAGATCTTGGTCGGGAGCGCCCTCTCCAATCCAGCGTGGCAGAACGGAGAACCCTTCGGGCAGCTTGTCTTTCGTTTCCAGTCGCTCCCAGTGCGGGCAGTCGATTATCAAGGTTCGGTTGTCCGCGAATCTGGCTCGCCCTCCCCACGTATCGATTTGAGGCCACACGGCCAGAGCGGTCAACCATGGCAGTTTACTGATCGCGGTCCACGCATAGTCAACGTCACGCGATTTGGGGCCACCGTACTTCGTGGCGAAGTACGCGAAGAGTGTTCCGTCCGGCGAGACGCTGCAACCGTCCTCGTAGATTCTCCCGTGGAACCAAGATCCGGGAGTGACGGTGTCGTCTGCCGTATTCCAGGCTAGCAGCCGCACCCAACGGGAAGGCCCTCGGCGCACGATGGCCGCCATACTGGATGACGCCGAGAACTCAATGTGAACTCGAGGAATCAAGGTCACGACCTTCCTATCATCCGCGGCGCCGAACTGCCCGTGACCGTGACGTTCTCGAGAACATAAGATGATATCACCGCAAGCTGTTCCTTTCTTGTCAGTCGCTTGCTCGCAACGCCGGGGCTATCTGATTGAGCCAACTGCCTCGCTAGTTCGTGATGGCGGTCGGCGATCTTCTTCATTAGCTCACCAGGGTTCTTGATCTTCAGAATGGCATCAACAAGTCTGGCATCATGTTGTTTTCCTTCTTCATCAGCATCGAATGTGGACGGCACTCCATGATCCCTCAGTGCTTTCTGCATAGCAGGATCTTCGCCGAACAGGAACCGTGCCGAGAAAATGGACAACGCGATGTGGTAAGCCTTGGACTCGCGAGTCAAACTGGAGAGCATAAGGTCGAAATCCTCCATGACCGCCCCAGTGATGTACGCCCGAAACGCTGCGTCCGGAGAGTCAAAGCCGCGTGCTTTCTCCTCGGCAGCGAAAGCCAAAGAGGATGTGACGACGATGATGACGAACGTGAGGTGGTACACCTTTCGTCCTCCAGGAAACCCAGTAGTGCCATCAGGATGCGGGTCGCGTGATACGCCTCCGACAGTGTCCTTACGGGAGGTAATTCTATCGCGTGACCCTGCACCACGGAACGTCAGTTCGGATAGCGACAAGTCTCTGT
>WFWZ01000053.1 GCA_015490875.1 Planctomycetaceae bacterium | reverse complement strand
TCGGAGATGTGTATAAGAGACAGCTGTGGGGACGGCGCTCGTCTCAGCCGCATTGGTGATTGGCGCTGTTTGGGGAGTTTGGCAAACGTGGCCGGCCGCTCGAGCCGCCCGTGACTGGGAGCGGTACTTGAGGCTGGAGCGGGATGTGAAGTCCGACGAGCTTGGCCGTCCCGACTGGGTTCATCGCCGCATGGAGCTTTTGGAACGGGTCGTCCGGGTGGACCGAGGGAACGTGCGGGCGGCCGCATGGCTGGCCGAGCTCTATTTGGCTCGGTTTGACATGGAAAAAGACCACCGTGCCAATACTATGTCACTGGCAGACCTCCGCAGCGCGGCTCGAGGGTTTCCCGACGGGCGTTCGGTTCGCGACTGGTTCGCGCGGGCGGTTGGTGAAGACGCGAAGTGGGTCTGGCGTGCGGAGGCTCTCTGCGAGCGGGCCTGGAGAAATCACCTTGTGGAGCCGCGATTGTATCGGGTGGCCGCTCAGTTGGCGTTTCTGCGAGGAGGCGACTCGCGACGAGAGACGTGGTTGTGGGAGACGGCTTTGAGACTGGCGCCTCGGGATGCCGAGTGGCTTCTTGTGATGGGCAACGAGTGGGCGCGGCGAGGAGATCAGGGGCGAGCGTGGGCATGTTGGCGGCGGGCGTCCCGAGAGTCGGCGGAGATCGAGTTGCTGCTGCAGCAGATGTTGATTCCGCAAATCGGCATTGACGCGTATCTGCGGTTCATGCGACCATCCCCCGACCAGCTACGGCGTCTGTTGCGCTTTTGCCGTCGAGAATGGAGTCGCGATGCGCCGATCGTCGCTCGCCGGTTCGTCACGCGCGTCCGCCGAGAGCTCGAATGTCGTCCCGAGGCTGTCCCCGACAGATGGCTGTCTGACGCTTCTGATGCGGCGCGTCTCGCGGACGCATGGGAAGATGCTCTCCGCATCGAGCAGGCTCGGTTGCATCGTCATCCGAACGACGAGTCGGCTCGGCGCAAGCTGGCCGAGGCAGCTTTGAAACTGCGGCGATGGCAAGACGCGGATCGGGCGATCGAGTGGCTCGAGCGATTTGGAACTCGCCGGCAGGTTGCGGTCGCCCTTCGGCGCACGTGGCACGCCGAGCGGGCTCGGGCAAGCGCCCCGGCGCTCCGAACGGCTCGTGCGCAAGAAACCGCTCAAGGAGAATGACATTGATACTGCACTGGAGTTTCCCTACGTTCATGCCTCGTCGGCGCCTGCTCACCGCCGCGGTTGCCGCCGGCGTTTGGGGTACTGTGTGGGGCTCGGGGAGCGTCCTGGTGTCGGGGCCGCACGATGCGCGCATTTGGTGGTCGTTGGCCGTTGTCGCGATCGTCGTGCGTTTGTCGGTGATGCGGTTGCTGGGATTCGCGTCCAGCCGCGTACGCTTTGCGACATTCGCGGATTTCCTTCGACTCAGCGGGTCGATGGCGGGAGCGACGCTTTTTGTCATGCCGCTAGCCTTGCTCGTGGGATGGGCCGCCACGGTGACCACTCTTGTGGAAGCGGCCTTTTCGTGGGGAACGTTGATGGCGCTGGCGGCTTGGCCTCGAGCGTGGCGGGAGTGGCGTCGTTGGATCGATGCGCCGGGCCAACGGAAGCGGGTGTTGGTTTGGGGTTGCAGTGACGCTGAGGAGCTTTTGCTTCGGTCGTTGCGCCAGCACCCGGAGAACCTCTATCAGGTCGTCGGATTGATTGGCGAACACGTATCGGAGATCGGAATGCGCATCGACGGCGTTCCGGTCGTGGCGACGACCGACAACTGGCGGTCTGTGGCACTCCGGCGAGGCGTCGATGAGTTGTTCGTTGTATCGGGAAGGCAGACGGGGAACGTGGTCCGGCGATTGCGGGACGAGGCGGCGTCGATTCAGGTGCGCTTGCAGGTGCTTCCCAGCTACCATCAGCTGCTCAGCGGCGATGTCCGCGCGGTACCGCGGCCGGTTTCGATCGAAGACCTCTTGCAGCGGAAGACGATCGAGTTGCACTCGGAGGTCCTTTCGCGCTGGCTGGAAGGGCGACGGGTGTTGGTGACGGGAGCGGCCGGGAGCATCGGGTCGGAACTGTCTCGTCAAATACTCGCCAGTGGTCCCCGACGGGTGATCTTGGTGGACCGTTCGGAGCAAGGTGTGTTCGAGTTGGGGCGCGAGCATGGCGAAGATCCTCGCGTGGCCGTCTGCCTGGCCGACGTGACGCAGGATGCGAGGATGGACGAAGTCTTTGCCTGCCACCGGCCCGAAATCGTGTTCCACGCAGCGGCCTACAAGCATGTGCCGATCCTCGAGGAGTTTCCGCAGGAGGCGGTCAGGAACATTGTCGGCGCCACGATATCCGTCGTTGGGGCTGCTGAGCGGTATGGCGTCGAGTCCCTCGTTCTCGTGTCGACCGACAAGGCTGTGTCACCCACGAGTGTCATGGGGGCGTGCAAGCGGATTGCCGAGCGGTATCTCCAAGCGATCGCAGATGAATCTCCGTGTCGTCTGGTCGCCGTGCGTTTCGGCAATGTGCTGGATTCGGCGGGTAGCGTCGTCCCCATCTTTCGCGAGCAGATTGCTCGCGGCGAAGCGCTGACAGTGACACATCCGGAGATGCGCCGCTTTTTCATGACGATTCCGGAGGCCGCCCAACTGGTCCTGCATGCCGGGGCGATGGGGTGCGGCGGCGAGATCTTTGTGCTGAAGATGGGCGAGCCGGTTTCGATTGTGGAGTTGGCGCGCGAGTTGATCCGGCTGTCGGGGCTCGTTCCCGACGTCGATATCCCGATCCGGTTTTCGGGACTGCGACCCGGCGAGAAACTCCGTGAACGGCTCGTGGACGACACCGAAAGTCTTGCACCTACGTCGCATCCGGACATTGAGGTCGTTCATTCACAGTCGCTGCCGGAGGCGGAGTTTGCCATCCAAGCCAGGTCGCTGGTCGCCTTTGCCCAAGGTCATGGCGCCGATGGCGTCAAGCAGCGGATCGGAATGCTCGTGCCGGAATACCAGCCGGACTGTAATCGGTCTGCTTGCGCTCAGCGGGTCGGATGAGCCGGGGTCCCGTTTGCAAGGGCATCGTTTGTCGTCGATAATCGGTATGGCGGGCTCTGGTGGTAGAGCCGGTCCGGGAGTGGCCCTGCGGAGACAGACCGATGCTCAGACGATGGCTTTTGGCGCTGGGATGGGGAATGTTGTTGGCCGGCTCTTGGGGAGCCGTTCGGCAGAGCGTGCAAGGCGACGAGCCACCGCAGGGCTGGAAGACGGCGGCTCCTCGAGAGGAGATCCGGCCTCACTTCGCCTACCGGGCCATGGCTGGACGGAGCGGCCAGGGGGAGTGGGTCATCGAGCAGGATGGGCCGGGCCAGATCGGGTACTGGTATCAAGTCGTGCCGGTGAAGGGTGGTCAGACATACGCGTTCGAAGTCTACCGGCAGGTTCGGGACGTCGCCAATCCTCGCCGCAGTATCGTGCCTCGGATCGTTTGGCAAGACGCTCAGGGACGGTCCGTTCCATTGGACGAACCCGCGGTCGACTTCTACCGTTCGCCCGGCAGTGTGATCCTCGCTCAGCCCGAGTATCCTCGGGACGGAGAGACCGATGCGGCGGGGTGGACTCGCGTTTGGGGGATCTACCGGGCGCCGCCGAAGGCGGTGCAAGCGCGGATCGAGCTGTGGATGCGGTGGGCGGAAGGGGGACGCGTCGCATTCAGCGATTTGAAGTTCACGCCTAGGAAGCCTTTGGAACCGCGCAAGGTGCGGTTGGCGACGATCCATTATCGTCCGCGCTCTCGGTCTCCCTCGGGCAACCGCGAGGAATTCGCGCCGCTGATCGCCAAGGCAGCCCAGCAGAAAGCGGACTTGGTCGTCTTGCCGGAGACGCTGACGTATTACGGTGTGGGCAAGTCGTACGCTGAGTGCGCTGAGCCGATTCCCGGGCCATCGACGGAGTACTTCGGTAAGCTGGCCCGCCAACATGACCTGTACATCGTGGCCGGGTTGCTCGAGCGAGACGGACCTGTGGTCTTCAATGTCGCCGTCTTAATCGGACCAGATGGGAACGTGGTGGGGAAGTATCGCAAGGTCTGTTTGCCCAGAGGCGAAGCTGACAATGGTGTGACACCGGGTAAGGAGTATCCCGTTTTCGAGACTCGATTCGGGACCGTCGGAATGATGGTGTGTTATGACGGGTTCTTTCCCGAAGTGGCTCGAGAGTTGACCAAACGCGGAGCCGAGGTCATTGCGTGGCCGGTTTGGGGGTGCAACCCCTTGTTGGCTCGAGCTCGAGCCTGCGAGAACCATATCTACCTCATTTCCAGTACGTACACGGCTGTGGAGAATCACTGGATCGTTAGTGGCGTCTTCGACCACAGCGGCGAGTTGCTCGATTACGCTCGCGACTGGGGCGATGTCGTCGTGGTCGAAGTCGACTTGAATGCCCGAACGCGCTGGGCCGGTATTGGAGATTTTCGAGCGGAAATGGAGCGGCATCGGCCGTAGTCTCGTGACGCTTGTCTTCTCGGATGATGCGGAGCACATGCGAACGAACTTGCTTGTCTTCGGCCTGGTCGATTTGAGGATAAGAGAGAAGGCGGGCCATCGATGAGCACGTTGTCGGCGGCGAGGCAACAGCCGCGCCAAGGGGCGAACGGAAGCGAACGGGCATGGTGTTCCGCGCGAGGTGTCGTGTGCGTGCTCGTCTTGGCCTTCCTCTTGCGATCGGGTGCGGCTTGGGTCTGGCAGGCTCGCCGTCCGCCCGAGGCGCCGTTCGCCTTTGGCGACAGCGCAAGCTACTGGCATCTGGCCGAGCGAATTGCCCGGGGCGAGCCGTACGCCTATCCCGACAAGCGGGCTCGCGTCTTTCGGACGCCTCTCTATCCGATGGTCCTCGCGCCACTTTTTTGGCTCTGGAGAGGAGAGCCTCCGGTCTTGGCAGCTCGGATGTTGGGGGCTCTCTTGGGAACCTGGGCGGTCTGGGAAGTCTGGCGGTTGGCCAAGGAATTGGGAGGCGAGCGATCGGGGTGGTGGGCCGCCTTTCTGGCGGCGATCTATCCGGGAGCTGTGGCGATGAGTGTCTTCGTATTGGCCGAGGCGCTTTTTTGTCCGCTGATGGTGGCCCATTTGCGCTGGTGGGTACGTTCTCATCGGCGTGCCAGTGCGGGGGAGGCCTATGGAGGGACGGCCGCCGGGGCGGGGATTGGGGCGGCGCTTGCGACGCTGGCTCGCCCAAGTTGGCTGTTGTTTGTTCCTTTTGCACTCGTGGTTTCGTGCGCCGACCGCCGGCTGCGCGGAGCTCGTCGTTGGCGATGGGCGGGGATGACTGTGTTGGGCTTTGTCCTCGTGATGGCGCCTTGGTGGTACCGCAACTACCGGGTGACTGGGCACTTTGTGCTGACGACATTGCAGGTGGGGGCCAGTCTTTACGACAGTTGGCACGAGGGGGCGACGGGGGCGAGCGACATGGCGTTCACCCGTCCGTTCGAGCGGGCATTTGCCAGTCAGTGGGACTCGAAGCGCGATGGTGACTACGAGGTGGCTCTCGATCGGGCCTATCGCCGGGCGGCGTGGGAGTGGGCGAGGGAGCACCCTGGAAGGGTTCTCCAGTTGGCGGGAATCAAGTTTTGGCGGATGTGGCGACCTTGGCCGTCGGCGGCAATTTTCTCCGGGGGGGCCGTTCGGTTGGGAGTGGCAGCGGGGTTCTTACCTGTTTTCGTCCTGGGAGCCGTAGGTTGGTGGCGTTGTCGCGGCCAGGGGTGGCCGATTTGGCTCTTGGCCTGTCCCGCCGTTTACTTCACAATACTGCACGTCGTATTTGTCAGTTCGATCCGGTACCGCCAGCCGGCGATGGTGGTGTGGTGCGTGCCGGCGGGTTGGGCCTTGGCGTCGATAGTCCGTCGTTGGCGGACTGCCGGAGCCTGACGGGGAAGGAACCACATGGCGGAAGCGCGAGAAGGACCTCGCGGCACAGCGGGCGATTCGGCTGCCGGCAGCCGAACGTGGTGGGGCTGCTTGCGCCAGTTCGGTTTCTGGACGCTCTTGCTGGCGGCGGCTGGACTGCTGGTCGGGCGGATTCTGATTCGCGAGGAGCTGGACGTCCAGATCCGCAATGCGGCTCGGCGACGGCTCGAGCAGCTTCTTCCGGGGATTTCGGTCGAGATCGCCTCCGCTCGACGACTTCGAGGGCGCGGGATTGAATTGCGCGGGATCAGGTTGGGGGATGCGCGACTCGAGCCCGATCAGCGCACGTTGGTCACTTTAGATCGCGTTTTGTTGGCGGCGCCGACCCAGCTGCACCAGTGGTTGCTCGACGGAGGCGTCGAGATTTTCGGGGTCACGATCGACGGGCTCCGGGTGCACGCGGTGCGGGGGGAGGACGGTCATTGGAATCTCGAGCGGCTATGGGACGTCCGTTTGCAGCACGAATCGACAGTGTCGCGGATTTCGATTCGTGATGCGCGCTTGGAACTACGCGATGCCACTCGTCGGGAACGTCCGATCGAGTTGCACGGCATCAGTGCCGAAATCGAACGAAGGGATCACTTGTGGAAGTTGACGGGGCGACTTGCGGCGGACCGCTTCGGTCGTGTTTCGGTAGTTGGCGAGGGGGATTTGGAGGCGGCGACGTGGTCGTGTCATGGCACGTTGAGCGAGTTGGATGTCTCTTCGGAACTGCGGAGACTGCTTCCCAGGGAACTTGCTTCGACGCTGGATACGCTTGAGCACGTTCGGGCTCGAGGCGAACTGCGATTTCATTGTCTCGGCGGGCCGGATGGGATACCTCGTTTTTCAGTGGAAGGGACGATCGCCAACGGCCGGCTCGACGATGCGCGACTCCCCTACCCTCTCAATGACATTTCGGCTCGCTTGCGCATCGACAACGAGCGGATCGAAGTCACCGAGGGAACGGCTCGCATGGCAGGTGCGCTCGTGCATATCGATGCGACTGCCGAACATTGGCTCGCTTCGCCGGTGGTGCGTTTGGATGTGCGGGCGGCGTCGTTGACGTTGGAAGATCGTTTGCGCAGCGTTCTCACCGATGGTGCTCGCCGCGTTTGGGACCGTTTTCGACCGACCGGTCGTGCGGATCTTCGAGCGAGATGTCAGTGGAGTCCGGCCAAAGGCATGCAATGGGAGGCCGTAGCTCAGTGCCGGGACGTATCGATCGTGTATGACAAATGTCCCTACCCGCTGCATCATGTGCAGGGAGAAGTTCGATTTGGCCCGGGGTTTGTGGAAGCGTCGGAGGTGATGGCGACGGTTGCCGGCACACCGCTTTTTCTCGAGGTGGACCTTGAGACGCGACCGGGGAGCTGGGTGGGAGACATTCGGCTTCGGACGGAAGGGACGGTTCCCATCGACCGTCAGCTGATTGGAGCACTGAGTCCGTCGGCTCAACGATTTCTGATGCGGCTCGAGCCGACCGGGAGAATCGAACTCAAGAAGGCTCGGTTCTGGAGGCAACGCTACAACGAGGCCGTGCATTCGGAGATGGAGATTGCGGTTCGCGACGGATCGTTGGTTTTTGACGACTTTCCGTATCCGTTGACTCGGGTGTCAGGGACGCTGCGCGAGCGGGACGGAACGTGGGTGCTTGACGGGATGCAGGCGCAGCACGGTACGACTCGGATCGGCGCATCGGGCGGATGGAGGCGCGAGCGCCCTGGAAGCGATGACATCGATTTGTCACTTGAGTTCCTCGCCGTTGATGTCGACTTGGATCCGGACCTTCGAGCGGCGATGGCGGTCAAAGCGCCTCACGTCGATGCGCTATGGGCCTCCTTGCGACCTCGAGGCGTCGTCGACCGCGTGCGCACGGTCATGCGTTACCGGAGCAGCCGAGGTTTAGAGGAATTCCGCGTGGAGGCGCACGAGGTTCCTCCTCGTTCCTCGAGTGCGGGGCGAACCGTTGCCGTCCATCCGACGTGGTTTCCGTACGAGTTGGACCGTGTGACTGGTGCGTTCGAATACGAACGGGGACACTTGCAGATGCGCGGTGTCAGTGCGTGGCACGGGGATACTCAGGTGCGTTTGGATGGAGAGTGCCGCTTCCTGCCTGACGGGCGGTGGGTAGTGCAGTGGAATCGGGTGAGTGCCGACCGAGTCGTGGTGAATCGCGACTTGATCGAAGCTTTGCCGGGCGCGTTCGGTCGAGCGCTCGAGTCGACGCGATTCGAAGGCCTGTTGGTGCTCGACGGGACGATGACACTTCGTGGAGAGCCGCAGCATCCCCCACGAGTCACCTGGAATGTTCGTGTGGACGTAGCCGATGGTCGCATGCAGGTTGGTCTTCCCCTGGAACAGATTCATGGCGGGGCGCAACTGTATGGCGAGGCGGGTGGCGGGGAGTTCGCATGCCGAGTGGAACTCGATGTGGACTCGCTGCACGTCCGCGGCATTCAAGTCAGTCGGCTGCAGGGGCCGCTACTGTTGGATGCACGCCAACTCTTGGCCGGAAGCCCATCGGAAGCGGGACGCACGGACCGCCCGCCCCGCTCACTCACCGGTCGCCTCTTCGGAGGTGCCTTGCGACTCGACGGCCAGTTTCTGCTCGAAGGGAATCGCCCCTACGACGTGCAGATAGCGCTCCGAGAGGGAAGCATCCGGGAGTTGGTACAGCAGGTTCAAAAGCGCAGCGCAGGAACGCTTCAAGGCGTTGTCGGAGGGACACTTCGACTTCGCGGGGAAGCGTTAGCGGCGCATGCGCGCCGCGGAGCGGGCTTCGTGCGGTTGCGAGACGCCAACTTGTACGAACTTCCTGTCGTCGTGGCGCTTTTGAGTGTACTCAGTCTGAAGACACCCGATCGGACCGCCTTTTCCCAGGCGGACATCGATTACCGCATCGACGGCGACCAGATTCTTCTGGATCGGATCGATTTGGCGGGGAATGCCATCACGCTCAAAGGGCGAGGGTGGGCCAATTTCCAGCAGGAGATTTCGCTGGACTTTTACTCACTCGTTGGCCGAGACGAATTGCAGATCCCAGTCTTGCGTTATGTGCTCGCCGAGGCGAGCAAGCGGATCCTGGAGATTCGTGTAGCCGGGACGTTGAGCCAGCCGGAGGTTCAAGGAACCGCGTTTCCGGAACTCGACGAGACGCTGCGACGCCTGTTCCCCGAGTTGGGGCGTCGAAGCGCCGACGCTGCCGCAAGTTCCGTGAGACTGCGTTAAGGGGGATCGGGCTTCCTGTCACGAGGAGAGGGGAAAGATGAGCGTAGGACCTTTACCGCCGGCGGGCAACCTGGCGGGTACGCCCCAAGCCCAGAGCGCCGGCACCGATAGCCACATGCGCAAGGAAGGCGCCGATCAGGCACGTCAAAGTGCTTCCGCGCAGCGCGCCGACGACGCCTCGGGAATCGGCAAGACGGAAGAAGATTCCCAGGCCGAAGAGCGAGACGCGGATGGGCGGATGGCGTGGCAACGCCCGCAGGCGCAAGCTCGGTCACCGGAGGAAGAATCGACCGAGGATCGCCCCGACACTCCTCGGTCGGCCGATCCCGAAGGGGTTCGGGGCAACGAGATCGACTTCAGTGCGTGACCGGTCGATCCGTCGAAAGGGACATCTTTCGGAGGGCGCCATCAGCCGTTAGTCTGCCGGAGTGCGACTCGTCGCCAGAGATCGTCCTTGGGGCGTTCGCCGGGACTGTGGCTCGAGCCGGAAGAGAAGCCGGCGAGGGAGGGAACAGAGTGTGATTCGCTTTACCAAGATGCACGGGGCGGGCAACGATTACGTCTACATCGATTGCTTCACACAACCCCTACCGGCCGATCCGTCTGCGCTCGCCCGCAAAATGGCGCACCGCCATTTTGGCATCGGCGGCGATGGGCTGATTCTCATCTTGCCGTCGGAAGTGGCCGATGCCCGGATGCAGATGTTCAACGCCGATGGCAGCGAAGCGGAGATGTGCGGCAACGGCATTCGGTGCGTGGCGAAGTATGTCTATGACCATGGAATCGCTCGCCGGGAGACCCTTGCCATTGAAACCGCCGCTGGCGTCCTTCCTATCCGGCTCGTATTCGAAGATGGTCGGGTCGCGGGAGCTCAAGTGGATATGGGGGAACCGATCCTCGAAGCCGCACGCATTCCCACGACCTGGGCGCTGCCTCGAGTCGTGAACGAGGAACTCGAGGTCGATGGTCAGTTCTTCGAAGTGACCTGCATCTCGATGGGAAACCCCCACTGCGTGATATTCGTTGACTCGGCAACGGACGAACTGGTGCGCGAAGTGGGACCGCGCATTGAGTGTCATGAGCGATTCCCGCAGCGCACCAACGTCGAGTTCGTCGAGGTTCTCTCGCCTCGGGAAGTGCGGCAGCGGACGTGGGAACGAGGGGCGGGGGAAACGTGGGCATGCGGTACTGGCGCATCGGCCGTCTGTGTGGCCGGTGTGATCAGCGGGCGGACCGAACGGACGATTGTCAATCACCTTCTGGGAGGCGACCTCGAGCTGACATGGGAGGAAGCGAGCGGCCATGTCTGGATGACGGGGCCGGCCGAAGAGGTTTTTTCTGGCGAATGGCCCGATGAGAATAGTACAACTTGAGGGGCTGGGGAGGTGGTGGGAAAGAATGCGCGCCAGCGATTTCGCCAACTCATGGCCGGTCGAGCCGGCTCGTGCCCTTGGTGGGTGCGCGGCGGGGCGTGGTTGATGGGGCGAGCCATCAACGCGTGGATGGGGACACTCGACTACCAAGCCCGCTTTTACGATCCCACGGTCGACCCGGCCCGCGCCGGCTTTCAGGGGCCGTGTGTCTTCTTATTTTGGCATGAATACATCCCATTCCTCTTCCATTTGAGACCGTATTGCCATTTGGCCATGTTGCTCAGCCATCACGTCGATGCCGAATGGCTGGCTCAGGCGGCCGAGCTGAACGGGTTTGGAACGGTCCGAGGTTCGACGGCGCGGGGCGGAGCACGGGCGCTGCGGGAACTCATTCGGCGCGCCGCCGGCCAGAATCTGGCAATCACGCCCGATGGCCCGCGCGGTCCTAGACGGCGACTGGCCGTGGGGTGTGTGGCCCTTTCGGCGCTCGCGCAGATTCCGCTCGTGCCGATCGGGCTGGGGTATGCACATCCTTGGCGCATCCGGCGAGCATGGGACCAGTTCGCCATCCCTCGTCCGGGAGCTCGAGCTCGAGCCATTGTCGGCCCGCGCATCGCTATTCCTGCGACGGCCGACCGCGCGCGGCTTGAGGAATACCGGCAGCGCGTGGAAGAGGTGCTCGAGACGCTCACCGAGGCGGCCGAGCGGTGGGCCGAGTCGGGCGTCCGACCGGGGGACCGCTTGCCGGTGGTTCGATCCGGTGCGTACCGCCCCGCATCGCGAGTCTTGCGCACGATACCATCGACGGGGAGGGGGAGATGTCGCAGTTCGGCTGGAGCCTCACCCTCCCAACTCGAAGAACATCGTGGCGTCGCACCATCGCGCGCGGTGTAGTCGCTCTCACCGGTACGCCACGAGTTCGGGGATTCGATCGACGGGAATCTCCGCTTGGGGGAATTCCTCCTTCGATTCAACGATCTCGCGACAGCAGTCCTCAAGCTGCTCAAAGAGCCGCTTTAGGTCGATTCCGTACCGAGCCGGGAGGTAGGGGCGGAGATAATTGCGAGAGCTATGGTAAAGCTTCACCGCTCCGCGCGCATTCCCGTTGACGAAATGGTGCAAGCACACCGCCACCTGGATCAGCCCTTGCAGGAACGTTCGATCCTCCCCATTGTACTCCTGCCAAAGTTCTTCCCACACGTCGTGCGCTTCGAAGAACTCGCACTCGTTGAACAGCTCGATCCCTCGAGCATACCGAGGATCCGTGTCGATCTCGATTTCGCCCATGAATTCTCCGGCATTAGTCGCGCGAGGCGATGACGAACTGGAGCACGTACCAGAACAAGAGCGCAACGGACGCGAACAGGGCGAGTGCGGCCGCGACGTATTGATGGGTGTAGTATCCGTGCAGGACCTCCGAGGTCGTGTAGATGATCCAGCCGCAGGCCAAGGCGATGAAGAGCCCGATGCCCAATAGCCCGAAAGTGAATCCGAAAAGCACTCCAACGACGATGACTCCGACGGCGATCCAGGTCGCTGCAAACAAGGTGGTCCGAATCCATCGGAAATCAGCTCCTGTCGCCATGATGATGGCCGTGAGTCCCACGAACGCGATGCCGGTAATGATAGCCGCCTTGAGAATCAGATTTTCCCCGTCGGCCGCTCCCAAACGCTGGGCGATGACCAGCAACGGAATGAAAATCACGGCTTCGGCCAAGACGTAAAGCCCTAAGCCGAGATACTGGGTCGAGAGACTCTGGGCATTTCGGGCCATGTTCTCGGCGAACCAACTGACGGCCATGAATGCCAGGAGCACCACGAGCCACATGTACCCTTGGATCATCCGTCCAGTCAGCCGCAAGAGGGTCTGCTCGGGCACCAGCGCGAAGATCAGCCCCTCGATCAGCATGAACAGACCGATGGCTCCTGCCAAATGGAGATAGGTGCGGCGTAAGAAAACCGCACGATCGGTGGCTTGTGCCGCCGCCGCCAACGGAGATCCATAGACGTTATCGGTACCGTAAGCCATGCTGCCGTCCTCCTTCGCTTGAGAAGCCCCCGTTCAGGACTCGGATAAGTCGTGGCCTTCCGAAAAGTCCCGGCGGCACATCGCCGCCTCGCGCCACATCCGCCGCATCAATATACCACCCCTTGATGGGGCTCGTCAACAAACCGCCAACCTGCTTGACATGGGTGCTCAGTACCACCCATCATACATCCACGACCGACCTGCTCCTGCCGACAGCCGCTTGGGACCGCTGATGGACCAAACGACAATTGCCGATCAAAAGCGCCGGGCCCGACGCATCGTCCGCCTCTTGAAGCGGGCCTACCCGGATGCCACGTGTGCCCTCAAGTACGAAACGCCGGTTCAACTCCTTGTCGCCACCATTCTCTCGGCTCAGTGCACCGATGAGCGGGTCAACCAGGTCACCCGCGAACTCTTTCGGCGCTATCCGACCGCTGAAGATCTTGCGAAGCTGCCCCAGGGGAAACTGGAAAAACTCATTCAAAGCACGGGGTTTTTCCGCAACAAAGCCAAGAATATCCGCGCCTGTTGTCGGGCATTGGTCGAGCAGTACGGTGGTGAGGTTCCTCGGACCCTCGATGAGCTCGTGGCTCTCCCCGGCGTCGGTCGCAAGACCGCCAACGTGGTTCTCGGCACCGCCTACGGGATTCCTTCCGGCATCGTAGTCGACACCCACGTCGCTCGCATCTGCCGGCGGCTTGGGCTGACCGACCATTCCGATCCGGTCAAGATCGAGCGGGACTTGATGGAACTGATCCCCAAGTCCGAATGGATCGACTTTTCCCACCGCTTGATTCACCACGGGCGCCGCGTCTGCAAGGCACGAAGGCCTTTGTGCGACGAGTGCGTTTTGGCGGACGTGTGTCCACGCGTGGGAGTCTCCTCGTGATCGTACCTTCTTTCACCGACTAAGGAGAACGCGCCATGATCCTCTCGGGGGAAGAAATCCGCCGGCGGCTTGGGGATCAAATCGTCATCGATCCCTTCGACCCCTCGCGACTCAACCCCAACAGCTACAACTTGACGCTCCACGACGAACTGCTCGTCTACGAAGAAGTCGTGCTTGACATGCGCGAGGCGAATCGAGTTCGGCGCATCCATATCCCGGAAAGCGGCCTGGTGCTCAAACCCCAGCAACTCTATCTCGGCCGCACCGTCGAGCGCACCGAAACGCACGACCTGGTTCCCATGATCGAAGGACGTTCCTCGATCGGCCGGCTTGGGCTCTTCGTCCATGTGACCGCCGGCTTCGGAGACGTCGGCTTCTGCGGATACTGGACGCTCGAGATCTTCGCCGTCCAGCCTGTGAAGATCTACCCCGGCGTCCCCATCTGCCAGATCTTCTACCACGAGCTGACCGGCGACTTCCGGGAATACGCCAGCACCAAATACCAGCATAACCGGGACATCCAACCGAGTCTCTTGTACCAGGAGCTCAACCCCGAGGCGACGCCGCCCGATCCCCAGTTGAAGCTCCAGTTCGGCGCGGAATGAGGTGTGCGGGGTGAGCCGTGACGTGGGGGGTTACATGACGGAGAAGTAGTTTTCGACGGCGAAGTCGAACATGCGCGGACTCAGTTCCATCGGCACGTTTTCGAACGTGCAATAGTTGCGCACTTGCATCAGCAGGTCGCGAGGCTGGCAGCAGCGAAACGGTCGTCCCACTTTCCGGTAGTGCGTTTCGATCAGGTACTCGATCGATTCTTCATCGTATTCGAATCCGAGCTTCGGACACATCATCTGGAAGAGCTTTCGGAACTCCTCTTCGGTCGGGTCGCACACCTCGATCTTGTATGGAATCCGCCTGAGGAAGGCGTCGTCGACCAGATCGCGAGGCTCGAGATTCGTCGAGAAAATAATGAGCTGGTTGAAGGGCACTTGCACCTTCTTGCCGTTGGGAAGGTTCAGGAAGTCGAACCTTTTTTCCAGCGGGACGATCCAGCGATTGAGCAATTCATCGATGCTCATCCGCTGACGCCCGAAGTCGTCGATCACGAGTGTCCCGCAGTTGCTCTTCAACTGCAAAGGGGCCTCACAAATGCCGGTGGACGTGTTGAGCGTCACTTCGAGACTGCTCATGGTCAGCTCGCCACCGACGACGATCGTGGGACGGCGGATGCGCACCCAACGGCGATCAACACGCGAATGGTCGAGCAACCCTTGGCGCCGCACCCATGGAACCTCCTCATGGTTCACCGGATCGAAAAGGCGAATGATCTCCCCGTCGACGACGATCGCGCGGGGGATCCAGATGTACGGTCCGAATGCCCGAGTGACTCGCTCGGCAATACTCGTCTTGCCGTTTCCTGGAGCCCCATACAGGAAGAGGCCGCGGCCGGAGTGGATCGCCGGGCCGAGCCGCCGCAGCATGGCCGGCGCAATGTACAGGTCCGATAGCGCTTCGCGCAGGTCATCCACGGTCGGGCGTTGGTGCTCAAGCGACTGGATGCCCACGCTTTCGATGTAATCTGCCAGTGGCACGGGGGCTGAACCGAAATACGTGCAGTGATCGGAGAGTCGGCGAGCGCGCTCCTGTCCCAGTTCGGTCAACTGGTAGGAGTAATCGTTCATCATCGCCGAATTGCGATAGACGACGAGTTGATCCGTCTTCATCTGCCGGAGCAGCTCGTCGACCAGCACGAACGGCAATTTCACCTGGTCGGCGATGTCACGCCCCACTGCTTCGCCTCGAGCCAACAGGTACTTTAAGATAAGCGCTTCGACTTCACTGTCGGTCAAGCCGGCCTGGCGGAACGATTCTGGCTCTTCGGGAAAGAACCCGTTGACCTCGGGCAGATCGTCGTCTCCTTCGACCGGCGCGTCCAAAGCGTCCCCTGACTTCAATGGCGACGGCTCAATGTTCGACTCGGAAGGTGTCGATCCTTGGGCGATGGCATGAATTCGCGACACGAGTTCCCGGAGTTTGGGATCATCGTCTTCGATCGGCTCGGTTCGGCGCGCGTGCGCCGGTTCGGTCGCCGCAAGCGCCGAGCTGTTTTCAAGCGTTCCCTGTGCCAGTTGTGCCAAAAGGTCGTCCTGTTTGTTCGTCATGGAGGTGCAACCCTGTTGTGACCGCCTATCGGGGGACCGAGACCCCGGTCACTCGAAGAAAAGGAACCCGTGTTCGTCCGTGGTCGGACGAACCTTCATGAGCCACCAAAACCGTAGGTTGGAAGGTTCTCTTCGTCAAACCATCGAGTGATGGTGGCGACGATTGTGTGGATCAAAGAGGCTGTACGGTTTTGCCGGCAGCGGTATCGGCAGTGCGCTGTCCCCCGGCGCGGCCTGCGGGGGCAAGCTAGGCTTGTGCAGTCCTCCCGATGCGCGGTCGCCCCGGCGGGGAACGTCCCAGCCTCGTGAAACAGCTCCGTGGACAGAAGTATGTCCGACTTGAAACCCCTCGGCGTTTCCGAAACCCTTTCCCTCGACGAACTGGTCGACCATATCTGCCGTCACTCCGACCTTGTCCAAAATGCCGGCAAGGTCTTTGGACTGGCGCAACAGCTCGACTGCACGGTCGACGACCTTCGCGCGGTCATCCAATCGGACCCCGTGTTGGCCGCACACGTTGTGCGCCGAGTCAATTCCGCCTACTACGGGCTCTCCCAACCCGTCGACGACCTTCGCCAGGCCACCTCCGTTTTGGGATTTTACGACCTGCGCAACCTGACGCTCGTCTCCATTGCGGCTCGCTTCCTGGATCAGCACGTTGCCGCCACCTCGATCAACCGCTCGCAGTTGTGGCAGCACTCGCTGGGCGTCGCCGCAGCCGGCCACTTGCTCGCGCGTGTCGCCTGCAAGGGGAATCCGGCGGACGTCTTCGCCGCCGGCGTCATCCATGACATCGGCTACATTCTGCTCGACCTGTACCACCGACGACCCTTCCAACGCGTCCTGGCTCAATGCGACGGAAAGCAGCCTCTTTGCGAAATCGAACAGGACGTTCTCGGGTTCGACCACGCCGAGCTGGGAGCTCGGTTGGCTGAGGTGTGGCATCTGCCGGAAACGGTGAGCGAGTCGGTTCGTTACCATCACGCGCCAGAACAATACATTGGACCTCACCGCGAGTCCGTCTACGTCCTGACGGTGGCCAACTATTTTTGCTGGCGGGGCGGATGGAGTTCCATTCACGGAGTTCCCGTCTCCCCGCCTCCGGACTGTGCCTATGCGGGACTCGAACTCGACAGCCTCGCCCTGTCGATCTTCTGGGACGAATTTCCCGGCGTCCTCGACCGCTCGCTGCTCCTGGCCGAAGCGTGATGCGCACTGAGCCTGAGACCTCCCGTCCTTCACGGCGAGAGAACGATACTCGCGCGTGCTGTCTTGTCCTGGCGTGTTGCCAACCGCCCCGCATCGCCGTACCCGAGTCAAATTCCTCGGCGCCTCTGACGTAACCCAGGGGAGGTAACCATGCGGTTAACCGATTTCCTCCGACAGGTAGTTCAGGAAGTCACCGAGCGAGCAAGACATTCGTCGTCCGTCTCCGGTCGTCTCGGCTGTCTGGGAAATCAAGAAGCGTCGATGAGCCTGGATCATGTCGGCGGTCTTATCGAGTTTCGCGATGTCTGCGGCTCCCGGCTGAGAAGTCAGTTTGATCTCAACGGCCCATAGTTCTTTTCCGAAGTCCAAGACAAGGTCGATCTCGTAGCCGTCGCTGGTGCGGAAGTAGTACGCCTCAAAAGGGGATCCCTTTGCCGATAACACGCCCACTGTCTGCTCGATGACATATCCTTCCCAGCTCGCGCCAACCCATGGCTGGCACAACAGCGTTTCTTCATCAGACACGTTGAGAAGAGCATGGAGGATTCCACTATCGCGCCAATAGACTTTGGGCCTCTTCACCAAGCGTTTCCGGATGTTGGCCTGATACGGTGGGAGCTTGCGGATAAGAAAAGCTCCTGTCAGATAATCGAGGTAGCTGTTCACGGTGTGGTAAGAAAGTCCAAGGCTGGAGCCGACCTGAGACGCATTCCATTCTTGGCCATGTAGAGCCGCAAGCATGCGGAGAAGCCGTTCCGTCGTCTGCGGTTTCGCCGGTAAACCCCACATGGGCAAGTCTCGCTGGGCCAGAAGCGACACGTAGTTCAGCTGCCAATGTGGAAACTGTTTCACCTTTAATAGCCCGCCATCCGGATATCCGCCGCAGAGCCATCGTCGCCGCTTGGAAGACGTCGTCTTAAGTTCGCTGAGCAGCAACGGGGTGAGTTCGACAAGGGACAATCTTCCGGCGAGGGATTCGGAAACCTGCAACATGAGTGCAGGGGAAACTGATCCAAGTACCAGGAACCTTCCTGTGCGCCTTCGGTCCCGATCGATCGTACCTCGCAACCGCGCGAAGACTTGCGGCCACGAGTGAGCCTCGTCCAGAATCACGAGGTGGTTTCCCCCGGCGAGTGACTCCCACTCTAAGTCGAGTTTGAGGCGATCAGACTCCTGTTCTAAGTCGAAGTAGCGGCCCCCAATGGCGCGCGCCAAGGTGGTCTTGCCGCACTGGCGCGCGCCGACCAGGGCGACGGCTGGATAGTCGGCAAGGCGGTCCCGGATCAGCGGTTGAATCATCCTAGCAAGCATGTTTGCATTATAGAAATAGATTTCTAATTTGCGAGAACCGCAAGGGGGTGGGCGTTGCACGATTCCATCGCCGAGCCGGGCACGTCCCGCTGACGGCCTCCCCTCCCCGAGTCCCAGTGCCTTGGACTACAATTCGGCCCGTCTTGGCCGTTTCCAATAGGTGGTGAACGGATTTTCCCTCCCCTTCGGTGCTGCTTGATCACGGCGAGCAGCCCCCTACCCAAGGACTTGAACCGATGGCCGGTCGCTGGCAAGACGTGCTGGGTACGCGAGACACCTTCGATACCGGTCGCGGTGCCGCTGCGCTGTACCGACTGACGAGGCTGGAAGATCGGGGATTGGGCGATTTCACCCACCTGCCCTACTCGCTCCGCATCCTCCTCGAATCGGTCGTCCGGCACTGCGACGGCCACCTGGTGACGCCCGAAGATGTCACCAAACTGCTTGCGTGGGATCCCAAACAAGTGCAAGCCGAAGAGATCCCCTTCCTCCCAGCTCGCGTCATCCTGCAAGACTTCACCGGTGTGCCGGCCATCGTCGATCTGGCGGCGATGCGCAGCGCCATGCAACGCCTGGGAGGATCCCCATCCCGCATCAATCCTCTGGTTCCCGCCGACCTGGTCGTCGACCACTCGATTCAGGTCGACTTTTTCGGCTCCCCCGATGCTCTCGAAGCGAACGTCCGCCGCGAGTTCGAACGGAATCGGGAGCGATATGAGTTCCTGCGCTGGGGCCAGGAGTCGCTCGCCAATTTCCGCGTCATTCCTCCTAACGTCGGGATCGTCCATCAAGTCAACCTCGAATACCTCGCGCGCACCGTCTTTTTGCGCGACGATGGAACCGGTCAAAGCGTTGCCATTCCCGACACGCTCGTCGGGACCGACAGCCACACGACGATGATCAACGGCTTGGGCGTCGTGGGATGGGGTGTCGGCGGTATCGAAGCCGAAGCCGTGATGCTGGGCCAACCCGTTTACATGCTCCTCCCCGAAGTCGTCGGCATGGAACTGACTGGCGAACTCCCCCCAGGTGCCACCGCCACCGACCTGGTCCTCACGGTGACTCAGATCCTTCGGGCGCACGGAGTCGTCGGCAAGTTCGTCGAGTTCTTCGGCGAGGGTGTCACGACGATGTCACTGCCGGACCGGGCGACGCTGGCCAACATGGCGCCGGAATACGGAGCGACGATGGGGTTCTTCCCGGTCGACGAAGAGACGGTCGCCTACCTCCGTCGCACCGGAAGGCCGGTCGACGAGGTGGAGCTCGTCGAACGTTACACCAAGGAGCAGCTTCTTTTCCGGAGTCCAGACGCACCGACGCCCTCTTATTGTGACGTGGTTCGCCTCGATCTGTCCACTGTCGAACCCTCCCTGGCCGGACCGAAGCGCCCGCAAGACCGGGTGTCGCTGGCCGGATTGAAGGAAGCCTTCGAGGCCAGTCTCACAGCGCCGCCGCAGGAACGCGGTTTTGGCCTGTCGCCTGAGCAGCTCACGGTCGAAGCTCCACTCCCCGATCATCCCGATGTCCGACTGAAACATGGGTCGGTCGTCATCGCCGCGATCACCAGTTGTACCAATACCAGCAATCCGTCGGTGATGCTGGCGGCTGGTCTGCTCGCCCAAAAGGCTGCCGAGAAGGGGCTCGCAGTACCGCCGTATGTCAAAACGAGTCTCGCTCCCGGATCGCGCGTCGTCACGCACTACCTCCACGAAACGGGGCTCGATCAGTCACTCGCGCAGCTCGGCTTCTACACTGTCGGCTACGGTTGCACGACGTGCATCGGCAACAGCGGTCCGCTCCCCGAACCGGTTGCCCAGGCTGTCACGGAGAATGAGCTCGTCGCGGCAGCCGTCCTCAGTGGCAACCGCAACTTTGAAGGACGCGTCAACCCCTTGGTCAAAGCCAATTATCTGGCCAGTCCGCCCCTCGTCGTCGCCTTCGCACTGGCAGGGATCGTCGATCGCGATCTGACTTCGGAACCGCTTGGCAAAGATCCACAAGGTCACGATGTCTTCTTGCGAGACGTCTGGCCCGGCCGCGATGAGGTGCAGTCGCTGGTCGATTCGGCGATCCAGCCCGAACAGTTCGTCACCGAGTACGAGACGGCGATCGCGGGCAATGAACACTGGAACCGGATCGAAGTCTCGGCCGGCGACTTGTATCCGTGGGATCCGAAGAGTACCTACATTCAGGAACCCCCGTTCCTGTCCGAAATGCAAAAGGATCCCGAGCCGATTCGTCCCCTCCGAAACGCCCGTGTTCTTTGTCTCCTTGGCGACTCGGTCACGACCGACCACATCTCCCCGGCCGGTGCCATTCCCCAAGACAGTCCCGCGGGAAGGTACCTCGTCGAACAGGGCGTCGATCCTCGCGATTTCAACTCGTATGGATCTCGGCGAGGCAACGACCGCGTCATGGTGCGTGGAACGTTTGCCAACATTCGCCTGCGCAACTTGCTGGCGCCGGGTACCGAAGGCGGCTGGACGCGGCACCTCCCCGACGGCGAAGTGATGACGATCTATGACGCTGCCATGCGCTACCGGGAAGAAGGGGTTCCGTTGATCGTGCTGGCCGGGAAGGAATACGGAACCGGCTCGAGTCGCGATTGGGCGGCCAAGGGAACCTATCTGCTCGGGGTGCGAGCGGTTCTTGCGGCAAGCTTCGAGCGGATTCATCGGAGCAATCTCGTGGGCATGGGCGTGTTGCCACTCGAGTTCCTCCCCGGCCAGACCTGGCAGTCACTGGGACTGACGGGAGAGGAGACGTTCGACATTCCGGACCTGACCGAGAATCTGAAGCCGAGGCAGACGTTGCGCGTCGAGGCGCATGGGGAGTCGGAGACGACCGCATTTGAAGTCCGCGTTCGGATCGACACGCCCGTCGAAATGGAATACTACCGCAACGGCGGCATCTTGCAGACAGTGATCCGACAACTGCTCCAAGAAGAAACGACTTGATTCGCTTGGAAAAGTCTGGCTACATCACCTACGCGAAAGACTCCTCGAGCGGGCTCCTCGTGGGGGCGTCATTGGCTCCGGCTCCGTGCTGCCGCAGTTGTTCTCGCACAGCGTCCAATACCGTCCACTCGATTCCCGTCGGCTGGCCCGTTCTTTTGTCGGTGGCGTTTCTGGCCGCTCTGCTGCTGGCCGACCGAACGAGCTGTTTTGCGGGCGACGATGAGCTCCTGGGGCGATGGCAGTTCACGGCAAGGCATTTTCGAGAAAACCGGTTCGTGCCTCTACAATCCAACCTGAAGGCGCGCGTCGTGGGGCCGGTCGAGTTCGACCGGTCGCCACCGCACGCCCTGCGGCTCGATGGCGATTCGAAATCCCGCCATCGGATCGTCGTTTTCGAGGATATTGCCGAACTTGACCTGCCGGAGCGGGAACTGACGGTCGAAGCCTGGGTGCGTGTCGACAGGACTCAGGAGTGGGGCGGCATCGTGAGCCTCATCCAGGACAACGGCAGTTACGAGAAGGGTTGGTTGCTCGGGTTTCGCAAGGCTCAGTTCTTTTTCGCTCTGTCATCCGAACACACGAGCCGGCTGACCTATCTCATGGCTCCCATAATGTTCCAGCCGGGATTCTGGTATCAGGTTGCTGCAACGTATGATGGGAAGCGAATGAAATTGTTCATTGACGGCAAGGTGGTAGCGCAGAGCACGAGCCAGCAAGGAGCCATCGATTATCCGAAACATGGGCCGTTTTCGATTGGGGCGTACCACGATGACAACGAGATGTACGCGATATCGGGGCAGATCGAACAAGTCAGCATTTGGCGGAGGGCGCTGACTGAAAAGGAGGTCGCGGCGAGGTTTGCGAAGCGCCGTGCCAGGTTTCCCGAGATCGACCCGGTTCGGCCGGTCGTGCAGGACTGGCCGACGTGGCAGCGCGACAACCAGCGAACCGGGATCTCGCCAGAGAGTCTGGAATTCCCTCTGCAGCTCGAATGGGTCTATACGCAGCGCCACCCTCCGGCTCCGGCATGGCCCCCTCCGGCTCGCCAGGATTTCTGGCACAAGAAGCTCAACCTCCGCGCCCGAGTAACGTACGACCGCGCAGCCCATGTCGTTGTGGTCGGCGATCGCCTGTTTTTCGGTTCCTCGGCCGACGACAAGGTCTATTGCCTGGATGCTCGCACGGGGCAGCAACGGTGGGTCTTCTTCACCGAAGGCCCCATTCGGCTCGCGCCGACCGTAGACGGAGATCGCGTACTATTCGGTTCGGATGACGGCTGTGTCTACTGTGTGGACGCGAACGACGGCAAGCTGCTCTGGAAGCATCGTGCGGTTCCCGACACGCTTCGGATTCCGGGGAACGAACGCGTCATCAGCGCGTGGCCGGTACGTACCGGAGTCCTCGTGGAGGATGGGATCGCTTACTTTTGCGCTGGTCTTTTTCCAAAAATGGGCGTATTTCAGGTGGCGGTCGATGTCAAAACGGGAAGACGGCTGGCGCGTGGACGGATCCCCGTTTCAGCGCAGGGGTATCTGTCTCGGCGTGCCGGCAGGCTCTTTGTCGCCACGGGGCGGGACCCGGTGGGCGCGTTCGTATCGAAGCTCAAACGAAAGGGGAAGGAGGTCGGCCCAGAGGTCAATCGAATCGCCGACGCGTTCCCGTATGCCTTCATCGGTGCAGGAGATGTGCGGATCGCAGGGGGGGATGGCACGGTTGCTGCGTTTCGAGTCGATGATGGCAAGCGAGTCTGGTCGGCTTCGGTCGATGGTCGCGCCTGGTCGATGGCGGTGGCGGGCGATCGGCTCTTTGTGAGCACCGATACGGGGCAGATTTCCTGTTTTCGCCATCGCTCGGAGTCCGAAGGGCCGTTCAAAGTGCGGCGCACGACGCCGGTGGCTGGGCACGAGGACGATCCGCAGCGCTACCACCAGGCGGCCAAGTGGATTCTCGACCATAGCGGCGTTCGGCGCGGCTATTGTCTTGTACTCAACAGCGGCAACGGGCACCTGGCGTGCAGTCTGGCTCGCCAGTCGAAGTTGCAGATCATCGCCGTCGAATCCGCCCCCGCTTTGGTGGCCGCTTCGCGAAAGAGGATCGACGAGTATGGACTGTATGGCACACGCGTCTCCGTCCATCACGTGCCAGACGTCTCGGCGCTGCCGTACACCGACCACATGTTCAATCTGATTGTCGACGCGCGCATCGTCGACGGGAAGAGTGTCGAGTTTTTAGATGACTGGCGGCGACTTCAGCGTCCCTACGGGGGTGTGGTCATTACGGCGTTGAATGAGGAGGGAATTCATCGGCGGGGACCGCTGGCCGGAGCGGGCGATTGGACGCACCTTTATGCCAATGCTTCGAATACCGCATGTAGCAACGACGAACTGGTCGAAGGTCCGTTGCAGTTGCAATGGTTCGGTCGCCCGGGCCCTCAGCAGATGGTCGATCGCCATCACCGCACCATGGCGCCGCTTTGGAAAGCGGGAAGGCTCTTCATTCCCGGCGACAATCGAGTGATCGCCGTCGATGCTTACAACGGCGCGTTGTTATGGAACGTCGAGGTTCCCAACATGCGTCGCGTCGGCGTCTATCGAGATTGCGGATCCATGGCGGCCGCCCAGGACGTCCTTTTCGTCGCATCGGCTGACAAATGTCTGGCGTTCGATGTGGAAACGGGGCGACAGCAACAGGAGTTTTTCGCGGCCGATCCGGACGCGGATCAGGCTCGCGATTGGGGCTACGTGGCAGTCGAGGGCGACTGGTTGTTCGGTTCGGCGACGCGGCCGGGCGCGAGTCGGCGCGGCCACAGCCTCGACGCAATCCACGACGGGCTCTATTGGGATGCCCGTCCGCTCGTCTGCAGCCTCGAGTTGTTCCTGATCCACCGGAAGACGGGACGCCGGGTCTGGACGTACCGGCCTGCGGCCGGTGCGATGGTCAATTCCACGTTTACCATCGGTGACGGGAAGATCTACTTCATCGAGAGTGACAACCCCGCGACACTCGAGGAACCGACGGGCCGATCGACTCTCCAAGACCTGCTCAAGCAGGGGGGGCGTCTTGTTGCCCTGGATTGCCGTGACGGGAGCGTCGTGTGGAGCCGACCCCTGCCACTGGGCAATCTGCAGCACGTGCTGTACGTGGCGTACGCACATGGCCGTGTCGTTGTGGTCGGCTCGTACAACAGCGGGAATGACCAAGAGCGGGATTCGGTCATGTACGACATCCATGTCGCCGATGCGCAAGACGGCCGCGTAATGTGGTCGAAAACCCAGCGACAAGATGCGAAGATCGGCGGTAGCCATGGCGAGCAGGACCACCATCCGGTGATTGTGGGAAAGCTGCTCTACTGCGAACCGATGGCCTATGATTTGGAAACCGGCAGTCCGGTAACGAATTGGAAATG
>WFWZ01000052.1 GCA_015490875.1 Planctomycetaceae bacterium | reverse complement strand
GCTGAACGACGGTCATCCGCATCGCTTCTCGCTGCCGGCGAATCGCTACTCCAATTTGCGGTGTACGCTGCCCGACCTCGTCAGTCGCCATGTTTCGTTCCTTGGCCCTCTCAGGTATCTTCGTCGCCATGCTCCGTTCTCCTCGTGCCAATAGGTCCGACAAGAATCTATCGGGAAGGTCGGCACCCAGCGCACAAACTCTTGTGCATTATTGCAAGTTTCGACGCGTGAACAACCGCCTTTACCACAGCATATTGGACACACCAGGTTTCTTCGGCTGTCGGCCGCCTGGTTGTCGCCCCCCACGCCCCCCCCTACAGAAGGGTCTCTTCGTGGATCGCGACGCATGCCGGGGCGGCTCGTACCGCTGACTCGGCGAGTCGCCGGGCGCTCTGGTGGATCGCATGAACGCCCCGTAGAGTGACAAGCCATGCAACGACACGATTGTCGGATTGTAACTCCTTAGGCCTCAAAGCACCGGACCACTATGCCCTCGCAGACGCCTCGGAAGACGCATGCCCAAGACGAGCTCGAGACGATCGCGCCGACTTACGGCTCGGGAATCTGCGTCGACGAAGGCCAGCCAGGCTCGAGTCATCCGGATTGGCAAGCGGAATACCCGTTCTCCGATCGGTACTTCGACTGCAGCGGTCACCGGATGCACTACGTCGACGAAGGCCGAGGAGCTCCGGTGCTATGCGTCCACGGCAATCCGACATGGTCCTTCTATTATCGCCGCGTCATTTCGGAGTTTGCGACGACGCATCGCGTGATCGCCGTGGATCACATCGGGTGCGGCTTGAGTGATAAGCCTCGTGATTATCCGTATTCGCTGAAGCAGCACACGGACAATCTTCACGAATTCGTCCGGCGACTCGATCTGAGGGATATCACGCTAGTCGTGCATGACTGGGGCGGAGCCATCGGGTTGGGAGTTGCCGTCCGGGAACCCGACCGCTTTGCTCGCCTGGTCTTATTGAACACGGCCGCGTTTCCTCCGCCCTACTGCCCGTGGCGGATCCGCGTTTGCCGCTGGCCGATCGTGCGGTCATGGGGAGTCGAACGGCTGAATCTGTTTGCGAAAGTCGCGACGGTGATGACCACCAGCCGAGCTCCTTTATCGCCGGTCGCTCGCGCAGGACTCTTGGCACCTTACGACTGCCCGGCGCACCGCATCGCCATTCGGCGTTTCGTCGAGGACATTCCTTTGTCGCAAGCCCATCCGACATGGGAAACGCTGGAGCAACTCGAGCGGGCACTGCCGGCGCTGGCATCCCGTCCGACTACTCTGATTTGGGGCATGCGAGACTGGTGTTTCACGGTCGAGTGCCTCGACCGGCTCCAGCGCCTGTTTCCTCGAGCTTCAACGACGCGCATCGACGACGCCGGCCATTACGTCCTCGAGGATGCTCCCGACGAGGCGTTGGAGGCAATCGGGAAGGTCCTTTCGTAACACTACTCGAACCATCCGTGCCGGTAGAACTGCCACAGCATCCCGCCGGCAATGCCTAGCATGGCAATCAGGACTGCCGGATAACTGTAACGCCATGTCAATTCGGGCATATAGCGGAAGTTCATACCGTAGATGCCGGTGATGAGAGTCAAGGGAAGAAAAACGGTGGAGATCACCGTCAGCAGGCGCAGCCGATCGTTGACTCGGTCCTGCCATCGGAGTTGGTACTGCTGCTGAATCGTGTTGACGTGCGTCAGTTGCCGGCCGATCACGCGGGAAGCATGTTCCAAATGCCAGTAGGCGTCCCGGAAATAGTCCCGCAATTCGCCGATGCTGAACGATTCCGATTCCACGGCTTGCAAAGCACTCACGCAATAGAGATGGTCTTCAAAAGCTGCCGCCAACCGAGTCAATTGCCGTTTCAGCGGAATCGCCTCTTCCAGCAAATCATCGGAAGGATCTCCATCGAGCAACTGTTCGAGCCGGTCGACGGCGTCACGAGCTTTGAGCGAAAAGGCCATGTCCTCATCGATCACGTAGTCGAGGATCTGGTACAAAATGGCCGATGTTTGCGCCCCATGGAAACGCATGCCGTCGGTGTAATGTTCGACGATTTGTTGCAGCGCGACAATCGGCCGTTCGTGAACTGTCACAATGATCCCTGGCAGACAGATGATCCAAAGGAAGGTCCGTCGTTCCTCGTCCCACGCCGAGTGTATCGGCAACACAATGAAAACCGAATTGCCATAAGCAGCGAACAGAGACGCAGGATGAGGGTCGAGACAGGCCTCGATGGCAAGAGGATGCGCGTCGAGTCGTTCGAGCAGAGACCGGAGAGGCGACAACACACGACGGTCGATGTCGATCCAGAATGGAGCACTCTTCTCGTCGCGACGGTAGACGTCCTCCAGGCTGCACTCGACCAGACCTCGCTCGGGCGTCAGTTGGAAAACGCGTTCGACCATGACTGCTTCGTTTCGTCGGTCTGTTGCTGACGCGCGTTGCCCAAACGACGCGCCCAGGAACCCCGATCGTGGTCGGTGACTTCTGTCCCAATGAAAAAGTGTAAATGACGGTCCCTCGGAAGAAAAGCGGCGCCAACAGGGTGGAGAGGCTGAGTTACCAGAGCCGCGGAGGTGTCAGTCTGGAAAGGCTGACCTACGGAGATTCATGGGGTGAGTCGAGATTTATTGGATGAGCCTCTTGCCTATGAACCGATAGGGCAAGAATTCATCCACGGTCCGTCGCTGTTCGGTTCCATCGGCGAGGTTGATCAATAGAAGCGGGAGGTCGGGCGCCCACTCAGCCAAAAACTGGAGGCAAATGCCACACGGAACAATCGCCTCCTCGGCCGCAATCGCCATTCCCTCCCACTGGCGCCACCCCATCGACCACGCCGCGGCGGCCGCCACGCGCTCGGCACAGAGCGTCGCGCCGAACGAACGATTCTCCAGATTCATTCCACGCACGACATGGCCGTCGGCCACGAGTGCCGCTCCGACACAGAACCTGGAATAAGGAGCGTGGGCGGAATCGCGAGCTTCCACGGCAGCCTCGTACGCTCGCCCTTCCCAAGGTGCCTGCGGTTGGAACGCCATCACTCGTCTCGCTCGTCGATCTTGATCGCCGCCTCCAAGAGACAGCGGGCTTCGTCCCTGCCCCGATCACGCGCAAACATCCGGATCCACGGCTGCCCCGCTTCCACGCGATCCCCGATCCTCACCAGATACTCCAGGCCGACCGAGTGGTCAATCGCTTCGCCAAGCCGCCGCCGTCCGCCTCCCAAGGCAATCACGGCATAACCAAGCGCTTCGGCATCGATGGCCCGCACCACGCCCGACTGTGGCACGTCGAGTTCGATGGCGGGCGCCCTCGGGCGGGGAGCGTCGAGGCGACCGCCTTGAGCCGCAACCATGTGGGAGAACTTTTCACGAGCTGCACCCGTGTCGAGGGCCGCTTCGAGGCGGACTCGAGCTGCCTCGCGCGACGGTGCGACTTGAGCCGCCTCCAACAGTTCGGCTCCCAACTCCAACGTCAACTCCCGCACGTCCAACGGTCCTCCGCCCTCCAACACCTCAAGCGACTCGTCGACTTCGCACGCGTTGCCCACCATCCGCCCGAGCGGCTGGTTCATGTCGGATAGGATCGCGCGGCATGCCACTCCCACTCGCTCGCCCGTCGCGACGAGACTCTCGGCGAGTGCCTGCGCTTTGTCGCGGGTTTTCATGAAGGCGCCGCTGCCGAACTTCACGTCGAGCACCAATGCGTCGAGTCCTTCCGACAGTTTCTTGCTCATGATGCTCGCCGTGATGAGCGGAATCGATGCCACGGTCGCGGTGACGTCGCGCAGGGC
>WFWZ01000051.1 GCA_015490875.1 Planctomycetaceae bacterium | reverse complement strand
CTAAACGAGCCAAGTTACCCAATCTGCTCAAGAAGATACCAATCGTCGCTCAAATCACCAACTCCAATACCCTCCCCCCCACCACGGGCATACAAGTCCGTGTATGCACCTCAGCCGCTCACTCACCGAATTTGCTCTTCGGTGTTTCCTCGGCCGGTTGCTATACTAACCCTCTAAGGTCTCGGGAGGAGCCCCGAGATGCGCGACACTCTTGACATCGAACCAAGAGGCAACGGATGGCCCCGTACGATATCGTGATGCTGATCGTGCTGGTTGCGGCGACGATCATGGGAGCTTGGAAGGGACTCGTGTGGCAACTGGCGTCAGTGGCCTCGATCGTCGCGAGTTACATCGTGGCGATGCGGTATCGGGAGCCGGTCGCCGCACAGCTTGGCTTCGAGCCTCCATGGGGCAATCTCATCGCCATGCTGATCCTCTACGTCGGCACGTCGCTGGTGATCTGGACGCTCTTCCGGTTCGTGAAGGAGACGATCGATCGGCTGAAGCTGCGCGAGTTCGACCGGCAGATTGGAGCGATCGTGGGATTCGCCAAGGGCGTTCTGCTGTGTGTCGTGATCACGCTCTTTGCCGTCGCCCTCTCGAAGGAAGAGTGGCGGGCGCAGATCATCAATTCGACTTCGGGCTACTACATCGCCGTCTTGCTCGACAAGGCTCATCCGGTCATGCCGGATGAAATCCACGAGGTGCTCGAGCCGTATCTGCATTCGCTCGACAAGCGGCTCGACGATCCGCCGCCCATTGAACTTCCTCGGCGCGCCGAGAAACCAGACGAGCAGGACGACTCCGAGCCGCCGGAGGGCGGGAATTTGCGAGACGATTTGCGGAAGCTTTTTCGCGTCGGCGAGGGATCGGGCCAGGGGCAGCGCCGCTGACGGGCGGCCTGGCGCAAATCCCGGGAAAAACCGGCACTTTTACCGAACATAAGAAACATTATCGGACGTTGCTCTGGGGCTCAAAATCGGCCCCTTTTCGAGCCTCATCCTCGTGATTCAAGGTGATTCAAGCGGTCCTACTGACGCTCCTCTCCCGAAGATAATCCCAAAGAGTAACGGCGGCTCAGACAGCAGGCTGAGGTTCGGACGGCGGAGTCTCTTCGAGGAACACGCCCATGCGACGAAACTTTTCGTAACGCTGCGACAAGAGATCTTCGATCGGCTGATCGCAGAGAGTACGAAGCGTCTTGGTCAGATAGAGTTTGATCCGCGAGGCCATCTGTTGGTGGTCGCGATGCGCCCCGCCCAGCGGCTCTTGGATCACGTCGTCCACCACGCCCAGTTCGAGGAGGTCTTGGGAGGTAAAGCGCAGAGCCTGTGCGGCTCGCTCGGCGAATTCGTGACTCTTCCACAGGATGCCCGCGCACCCTTCGGGGCTGATCACCGAATAATAGGCATGTTGCAAAATGGCGACTCGGTCGCCCACGCCGATTCCGAGCGCGCCCCCGCTGCCTCCTTCTCCGATCACGACACAGATGACAGGCGTGGGCAGCCGTGACATTTCGAACATATTCTCGGCGATCACCCATGCTTGTCCGCGTTCTTCGGCGCCGATCCCTGGGTAGGCTCCGGGGGTATCGATGAAGCAGATCACGGGCAGCCCGAACTTGGCCGCCAATTTCATTTTCTGCAGCGCTTTGCGATACCCTTCGGGATGGGCACAACCAAAGTAGCAGGCGGTGCGTTCTTTGTAGGTTCGACCCTTTTGGTGCCCGACGATCATGACCTTGTAGCGGTCGAGTTTGGCGAAACCGGTGACCATCGCGCGATCGTCGCCGAAGTGCCGATCTCCATGCAGCTCGACGAATTCCTCAAATACCATCGACAGGTAATCTCGAGTGTACGGCCGGTCCTTGTGCCGGGCGACCTGAACGGTCTGCCATGGCGTGAGGTTTTCGTAGATCTCTTGGAGCGTTCGCTTATGCTTCAGACGCAATTGTCGAAGCTGTTCATGCGTGTCCTCACCCTTTGCGGCGGCTCGTTGCAGCTCATCGATTTCCCGCTCCAAATCGAACACCGGCTGTTCGAACGCCAGGCCTGGATTTGTGACTTCGTTGCTCATCGTATTCTTTCCCCGGGTGTTTATCCCACGGATCTTATTCCGGAACTTGCTTGCCCTTCATCATCGCCGTCGGATCGACGGTGCATCGGCCTCGTCGGGGCGTTTGGGGATCGATCGAAAGATGCGCATTGCGTCGAGAGACCGCACGACATCGTGCATCGACTGAGGTCGATCTTTGGGGTCTTTGGACATCATTTTCAAGATCAAGGCGTTGCACTCGGAGGTCACGTTCTTGTTGACCGCCGCGACCGGCGGTGCCGCCTGCCGCAGGTGTTTGGTCAGCAGTTCCGAAGGGCTGGCCGCTGTGAACGGTGTCTTGCCTGCAAGGATTTCGAACATCATGCAGCCGAAACTGTAGATATCGGCACGTCGGTCGGGAGGCAGCCCCTTGATCTGCTCGGGTGCCATATAGCTCCGGGTCCCCTGCACTTTGCCTTTACGTCCCAGCAATCGGGCGACACCACCGGCTTGCTTTTGTGCCAACGCGAAGTCGATCAATTTGGCATCGCCCTCGTCGCCCACCAAATAGTTGTCGGGTTTGATATCGCGGTGCACCCAGCCCTGGTCGTGGAAGTAGGCCAGTCCTTTGGCCGCCGTCCGGATGAGCGTCGGGATCAGATAACCGATGCGCTCCATTCCCTCCCGCAGCAGCAGCTTGATATTCTTGCCCGTGTGGAACTCCATCACGAGGAACGGCACGCCATCCCGGTCGGTCGCCAACTCGTAGATCTCAATGACGTTGGGATGCTGGAGCGGGTGGCCCACCTGGTATTCGTGCCGCATGTAGCGGATTTCTTCCTTGTTCGTCCGCATCTCCGGCTGCAGGACTTTTAGACAAACGCGTCTCTGGTCGAGATCCCGCGACTCCCAAACCTGGCAAGTGTGCCCGGCTCGAATCAAGCGAGTCAGTTGATACTTGCCGAGAAAGTCGCGTCCAGCTACCACGTTGGAACTCTCTGTGCCGTTGCTTGAGCGTCCATGGAAGATCGCCCACTCTCACGTCGCCACCGGCGCCGGCAGCCTCCCTTTTCCCGAATCGCTTTCAAGCGTGAAAGCGAACCCGCAAGCACCGTTCCCTTTTTCGGGTGCATTGCTTGCGGCCGGAAGTCTTGCGATACCCGTTCAGTCTACTTGATCGCGCGGAACCTGGGAAGTCTGAAGCCCTTGGCAGAGATGTGCGTTTGCTCCCCCTGCTCTATCCCTTGCGCTCGGCGAGCACGTCTTGATAGAGGTTCCGAATCTGTTCCGTCATGCGCTCGTGTCGAAAGCGTTCCACGCAGCGCCGTCGCCCTTCTCTTCCCCACCGCTGGCGCGCCTCGGCATCCGTGGCGACTCGAATCAAGGCTTGCTCGAGTTGCCGCACGTCACGAGGCTCGACGAGCAGGCCTGTCTCCTCGGGAACCACCACTTCCGGCGCTCCGTCGATGGCATAGCTGACGACCGGTTTTTCCGCCATCAGCGCCTGAGGCAACGCCCGCGCCAGACCTTCGCGAAGGCTGACGTGCACCAGCACGTCCATCGCCCCAATCAACTCGGGAATGCGACTCGGTGGAACCAGGCCGGTCAGGACGAAGTGTTCTTCGAGTCCCCTTCTAGCGATCTGCCGCTCGATGTCCCGGCGCAGCACGCCGTCTCCCACGAGGAGGAACCGGACTTGCGGACACGCCCGCGCGACCCCCTCGGCCGCCTCGACCAGGTCCGCATGGCCTTTCAAATGAAAGAGACGCGCAATCTTGCCGACCACGAGGTGATGAGGTTCGAAGCCGAGCGACTTCCTTGTCGCTTCGCGCTGTCGATTCGCTTCGAGAAACGGTTCCACTTCCATGCCGCTGTAAATCGTCACGCAACGCTCACGCGATGTGACATGAGCCTTGACAAGCAGGTCGGTCATGGCGTCGGCGACACAAATGAGTCGGTCGCAGCGCCGTGCCGCCCAGCGTTCACACTGAGTGAAAAAGAATCGCGCGGCGTTCGGTTGGTAGTCGTGAAACGGTGCTCCGTGAACCGTATGCACCACGGGAATGCCCAACCGGTGCGCAGCGAGTCGCCCTAGAAAGCCCCCCTTGGCGCTGTGGGTGTGCACGATATCAGGTTTGAGTTCGCCAAGAGTTCGAAGAAGAGCTCGGTAGGCGACGATGTCTCTCCACGGATGAATGGCGCGTTGCAACGAAAGGAGCAACTTCACCGGCACGTCGAATTCGGGGTGCTGCTCGAGCAAGTCTCCTTCCGGCCCGAGTGCCGGGCCGGTCACGAGCGTCACCTCGTCGCCGTAGATGGTTTGAAGGTCCCGGCAGCACAAAAGAGTGTTCTCTTGAGCCCCTCCGACGATCATCCGAGTAATGACGTGAACGATACGCATCGGCCGACTCGATGCCCGATCCGAAGTCGGACTCACACTTGGCACTGTTCGCGGGCGAGTCGAAACGTGGAGGCAATTCCGGATGCGTCCAGCTTCAGGTCCGCCAAGAGCTCAGACCGACTTCCATGCTCGACGAATTGATCGGGAATGCCGAGTCTTCGCACGAGTGGCCGAGGTCCGTCGCGATCGGCGAGGACCTCCAAGACGGCGCTTCCAAAGCCGCCGATGAGGCAGCCTTCTTCGACCGTGATCAGCAGAGGACATTCATCGGCCAATTCCTCGATCAGAGCTTGATCGAGCGGCTTGGCAAACCGCATGTTGACGACCCCGACGTCGAAGCCTCCGGTGCGGAGTTGGTCGGCCGCTTCGACGCACTCGCCCAGAAGAGCTCCGTAACAAAGCAACATGCCGTCTCGGCCTCGAGACAAGACATGTGCCTTACCAAGTTCGATGTCGGGCAACACCGCATCACTCTCCCATGCCGTAGCTTTAGGATAGCGGATTGCCGTCGGACCGTCGTGCTTCAAGGCGAAGTCGAGCATCATGGGGACTTCGCGTCCTTCCCCGGGTGCCATGAGCACCAGGTTCGGGAATACTCGGAGGTAGGCGATGTCGAAAACTCCGTGGTGCGTCGGGCCGTCTGGTCCGGTCAGTCCGGCTCGATCCATCATCATCACGACCGGCAGGTTTTGCAGCGTGACTTCTTGGAAAATCTGGTCGTAGCTGCGTTGCAAAAAGGTACTGTAGATATCCACGATGGGGCGTAAGCCGGCCTTCGCTTGCCCCGCCGCGAATGCGACCGTGTGCGATTCACAAATGCCTGTATCGAAGAACCGGTCGGGAATAGCATCCCGGATCGGCTCGAGTTTGTTCCCTTGGCACATGGCTGCCGTCATCACAGTCACGCGCCGATCTCGTTGCATGGCGTCGAGGATCGCATCACGTGCCCAGACGGTGTAGACCGGAGGGGATGGTTTGGACGGCGCCGTCGCCGGTGCAGCCTCGAGTTGCTTCAGAGTCGGCGGTGTGTGGAAGAAGACGGGATCCTCGGCCGCCGGCTGGAACCCGTGCCCCTTCTCTGTCACTACATGCAGCAAGACAGGTTGCTGAGCGTCTTTGACCATCTTGAGATACTTACGCAACAACCCGATGTCATGACCGTCGATCGGCCCGACGTAGCGGAACCCGAGTTCTTCGAATAGCATCCCTCCATGCAATCCCGCTTTGACCGCTTCCTTCATCTGAGCCAAAAAGCGCTCGACCGGATCTCCGAACATGGGGACGTGGTTGAGCACCTTCAGGACTTCGTTCTTCAGTCCGGCGTAAAGCGGATTCGAGCGGAGTCGGTCGAGGTAGCCGGCGACGCTTCCGACGCGAGGACAGATTGACATCTTGTTGTCATTGAGGATCATCAGCAGGCGTTTCTTGCGTCCTGCGTTGTTCATCGCCTCGAAGACCATCCCCGACGGAAACGCTCCGTCCCCGATCACGGCCACCGCGTGGCGATCGCTTTCGCCGAGCAAATCATCGCCGCTACGCAACCCGAGGACGGTCGAGATGCTGGCGCCGGCGTGCCCGGTCATGAACAAGTCGTACTCGCTTTCGTGCGGGTTCGGATATCCCATCAACCCGCCTTTGGTCCGAATCGTGTGGAACCGGTCGTAACGTCCCGTGACGAGCTTGTGAGGATAGATCTGGTGGCCGGTGTCCCAGATGAGTCGATCGCGCCGGAAATCAAAGACGCTGTGGAGTGCCAAACAGAGTTCCACCACACCGAGATTCGACGCGAAATGAGCGGTGCGGATCGTCAACAGGTTGCACAGAGCTTCACGGATCTCGTCCGCCAACCCCTCCAACTCGCGCACCGTCATCTCGTGCAATTCCAACGGCGATCGAAGTTGTGCTAGACGTTTCGTCATGGTCTCAAATCCATCCTTCTGCGGGCTCACGCCTCAATCTGCGGGCTGACGCCCCAATCTGCGGGCTCACGCCCGCAGCTATTTCATGTCGCCGCTTCGCGGCTGGGGGGTATTGGGCGTTTTCCTGATCTGCGGGCTGACGCCCGCAGCTATTTCGTGTCGCCGCTTCGCGGCTAAATCCTGAGCTAGAAACCCGGAACCAGGAACCAGAAACCCCAAACCCATCTCATTTCCTCCTTGCCAACACGAACCGCGCCAAGCGGCGAAGCGGTTCGGCCCGTTCTCCTAGCGGTTCCAATGCGGCACAGCCCTCGTCGATGAGCGATGAAGCTCGTTGACGACTTCCTTCTACGCCCAAAACGCGAGGGTAGGTCAGTTTGCCAGCCGCCGCGTCCTTGCCCGTCTCCTTTCCCACCTCGGTCCGGTCCCCGCAGCAGTCGAGCAAATCGTCGGTGATTTGGAAGGCCAGTCCCAAAGCGGCTCCATAGCGGTCGAGTGCCTCGAGTTGCTCGTCGGACGCTCGAGCGATCCTCGCGCCGAGGCGAAGTGACACTTGGAGCAGCGCGCCGGTCTTGCGCCGATGGATCCCCTCGAGTTCCTCTAGCGACGGACCTTTCCCTTCGGCTGCCAAGTCGTCCATTTGGCCGCCCACCAGCGCCCGAGCCCCAGCCGCTCGCCCCAAGTCGCGGCAACACGCCACGGCGACTTCGGGAGGTCTCACTTCCGCAGCGAGCACCTCGAACGCCAGCGGAATTAAAGCGTCTCCGGCCAGGATCGCCGTCGCCTCGTCGAACTCGATGTGGCACGTCGGCCGTCCACGCCTGAGCCGATCATCGTCCATGGCCGGCAGGTCGTCGTGGATCAGCGAGTAGGCGTGGATCATCTCTACGGCACAGGCTGCCGGCATGGCCTCCTTCCAGTTCCCTCCGCACGCCTCGGCCGCCATCAGGACCAGAATCGGTCGCAGTCGTTTCCCCGGAGCCAGCAGCGAATACCTCATGGCCGCTCGAAGCCGCTCGGGTACGTCCAGGATGCCCCCCAGAAAGTCGGAGGTATAGTAATTTAGAGCAGCATCGATTGCCGCACGTTGGTGAGCCGTAGCTCGGCGAAAGTGTTCCGAGGTGTCTGTCATGAGGAGCGGCGATGGGAACGCGTTGCCAGGTAAAATTGGCCCGTTGGTGTCGGCCTTACGCGATATTCTAAGTCGGGAACCGGCCTGCGCCTACGACGACTAACCGCTCACGCGTCGGCAGGATTCACCTCGATTTGCGGCTCGAGTCCCAAAATGGGGGCCAGCTCCAGAAGTAGCCGCTGGGGGGGCGAGAGACGCGAACGCAGCTTCAGCACGTGGCGAGCTCGAGCCGGGTAGTCGGTGATCAGCGAATCGACGCCCCGCCCGGCCATTTGGGACAGGGAAACTTCGTCGTTGACGGTCCACACGTAGATTTCTTTGCCGAGTCGGTGGACTCGAGCCACCAGAGGTGGGTCCGCAAGGTCGGCGTTGACGGCGTAGAAGTCTCGGCCGTTACGGTCCTTGCCAGATCCACTTGAGGATCTCTGGGAGGATGGCCATTCCGTGCCGTTTCGAGTGCATCCCTTTGCCCGCAACGAATCGATAATCGTAGCCGGCGTAAGCGAGCGCCGCCGCCATGCGCTGGTTGTTCAAGAACCAGTTGCCCAGTCGATTGTCGAGGTCGTTTTCGCCGTCCTGCAGAAAGACCTTCAATTCTCGTCGCGGTTCGGTCTTCCGAATGAGTGCAGGATAATCATGAGCCGTCTTCCAGGGGCCAAAGTCATCGCCGCTCATGACGTACTCTTTGCCATAGCGAGGATACGCATCGAGCGGCCGGAAGTCGCAAAAGCTGCCAACGAAACTGATCACGCGCCGGAAGAGATCGTTGCGATGCCACGCTGCCGTAAATGCACAACTTCCTCCTGACGACGCGCCCATGATGGCATGGTCCCAGGGATCCTTCGAGTAAGGATACTTCTGCTGGACCAGCGGTAGGATCTCTTCGGCGAGAAACGTGGCGTATCGAGGCGTGCAGGTGTCATATTCATTGCTTCGGTTGGAGCGGGGTTTCCGCTTGGGCGAGGATGGCGGGAAATGGCCCGGGTTGACGAAGACGGCGATCGTCAGAGGCACCTTCCCTTTGTGGATCAAGTTATCGAGCACCGTACAGACGTTTCCATCGCCACGGATGTACCCTTCGCCGTCTTGGACGACGAGTAACCGAGTTTCGTTGGCTTTATCCGGGGAATACTGTGCCGGCACATAGATCCACCAATGCCGCTGGGCTCCAGGATAATAACGCTTGCTCGTATGCGTTCCCATGTCGACCAGCTTGCCTCGAGGCACTCCCGGTTGCGGCAAGCTGTCGGGCCCGAATGTGTAACTTTCAAAACCAAAGCGATTATTGCGGCCTCCTCCGAGACGCTTTCCATTCACATCGAAGCGGTAATGGACCGATGAGAAATTGGGAAACTTCTCGCTGGCGACCCACAGTCCGTCGCGCCCGAGCCGGCGCATCGGCCAGCGCCTTCCCTTTTCGGCGACGACCGAGACGTCGGCATCGGCCGGTGCCTTCAACGCCCATACGACAATACCGCCTCCTTCGGCCAACCGCTGCAGCAAGTGGCGGTGCGTCCCGAGACTCAGGTTTTCTTTTCGATAACGCTTCTGAAGATACTCCCCGATGGCAGCCGCTTCTTCGGCCGAGAGTTCTTTCTTTTGCAGCAGCTGGTGAACGTCTTCGACCGAGCGCACGGGCGGCGGGGCTGCAACGACGGCACCGCTCGCCATCAGCAGCCAAACCAGCCACCACGCGTGTCGGCGTTGGATTATCGTTTGCATATTCACGACGCCTCCAGTTTTTCACGGATCCACCGCAGGCCTTCTTCGAGTGCCGCAGGGATTTGATCGGGCAGTTTGCCTCCCGCCTGAGCCAGGTCGGGTTTGCCTCCACCGCCCCCCTGGACTTTCGCGGCGGCAGCTTTGACCCAGTCTGGGGCTTGAACGCGATCGGTGAGGTCACGGCTGAGGCCAGCCACGAGCAAGGCTTTGCCCCCCTGCCCTGTCGCCAAGAGGACGGCAATCGGGGACGCCGCTTTGCGCAGCCGATCGATCCACTGCCGCATCAGTGCCGGGTTACCCGCCGGCAGTTCGTGCGCGATCACTTTCACATCGCTGACAGTTTCGGCCTTTTCCAAGAGCGATTCCACGGAGAGACCTCCGCCTTCCCGAAGCCTCGCGGCTTCGGCTCGCAGCCGTTCCACTTCGGCTCGCAACGCTGTCACGCGTTCGAGGACGTCATCGGGAGCGACGTTGAGTGTGCGGGCCGTGTGCTTGACAAGTCGGCGCACTTCTTCGTCCGAAACGTCTTCGCTAGCCGCCGATTCTTCCGATGCCGCTTGCGACGGTTCGGGTAGGGCGCCACCGCCAGCCAAATGTTTCTTTAGGTCACGCATTTCCCGAATCAACGCATCGACGGCCGCAGGTACTTGCCGAGGCGGAACGCTCAGTTGTTCGGAAAGGGACTCGAGGATCTCTCGCTGCTGCGCAGCATGCCGACGCGCTTTTTCACCGGTCAGAGCCACGATGCGTCGCGTGCCGGCCGAAACCCCTTCTTCGCTGAGGATCTCGAAGGCCTGAACGTCTCCGGTTCGTTCCAGGTGGGTTCCGCCGCACAACTCGCGGCTGAAATCGCCCATCGTCACCATGCGCACCGGGTCGGGATACTTCTCACCGAACAGCATCATGGCGCCGGCCGCTCGGGCTTCCGCCAGCGGCACGGTTTGCGCCGCCACGGGAGCATCCTCGGCGATCCGCTCGCGCACATCTTGTTCAATGGCCGCCAGTTCTTCTTCGGTGACCGGCCGCAGGTTCGTGAAGTCGAATCGCAGCCAGTCGTCGTCGACTTTCGAGCCCTGCTGTTGAGCGTGTTTTCCGAGCGTCTTTTGCAAGGCAGCGTGCAACAGATGTGTTGCCGTGTGTGCTCGGCGAATACCCGCACGGCGAGCCTGGTTGACGCGCGCGGTCACCTTCATACCGGTCGTGAGTTTTCCTTCTTTCAGGTGCCCGATGTGTAGGATCAACCCGCCATCGCGCTGCGTATCCTGGACTTCAAACCGCATACCCGGCGCCTCGAGCACGCCCTGGTCTCCTACCTGGCCGCCCGCTTCGCCGTAGAAGGGCGTTCGGTCGAGCACGACGGTCACCGGCTGGTCATGGCCCAACTCGGAGAGTTCGTCGCAAAGCTTGTCTTGAGCAATAATGCCTTTGACCTCGGCTTCCGCTTCGGTTGTTTCGTATCCAAGAAACTCGGTTTCGTGGAGCACCTTCTTGAGGGCTTCGACGGGTCCGGTCTTGAACAGCTCCATCGGTCCCTTACCCGTCTCCTCACCGTGCTCGCGCATCGCTTCTTGAAAGCCCTCCGCGTCGAACGTGTAATTCCTCTCGGCCGCCATCGACTCGACCAGTTCGGGAGGCAGACCATAGGTCATGTAGAGATTAGCGGCGACTCGGCCATCGACGACCGTGGTTCCTTTTGTCTCCATTTCGTGGAAGAGACGCTCGAGCCGGCTGAGGCCTCCGTCGATCGTCCCGAAGAACGAGGCCTCTTCCTGGCGGATCACCTGTGAGACCCGTTCGACCGTCTCTTGCAATTCGGGATAGGGATTGGCCATCATTTCGGCGACGACGGGGACGAGTTGATAGAGAAACGGTTCCCGTCTCCCGATTCGGTGCCCATCCAAGACGGCTCGGCGCAGCAGCCGACGCACGACATATTTTTCTCGCTGCGGACCGGGATAGACGTTTTCGTGGATGGCAAACGTGCAGGCACGCACATGATCGGCGATGCGCCGCAATCGCCGGCCTTCTTCGCTAGTGGGATCATATTCGACGCCCAAGACGTCGGCGGCGGCCAGGACGATCGGCTTGAGGATGTCGATATGGAAGTTCGTGTCGACACCCTGCAACACGGCGGCCGTTCGCTCCAGTCCCATCCCCGTATCGATGTTCTTGCTGGGCAAGGGGCGGAGGTTGTCGGGAGGAGGCCCCACGCGATTGTATTGCGTGAAGACCAGGTTCCAGATTTCGACGGCCTCGCCCGAGTCTGTATGGTAGAAAATCTCGCTGCATGGGCCGCAGACACCGTCTGGCCCCTGGCTCGGCGCATTGGCCGGCCAGAAGTTTTCATCCTCTCCCAGTCGCTCGATGCGGGATTCGGGAAGCCCGATCTCTTCGTGCCAGATCTGGTAGGCTTCGTCGTCGTCGAGGTAGACCGAGACGGAAAGGCGGTTGGGGTCGAGCCCGAGCCATTCTTTCGACGTGCAAAACTCCCACGCCCAGTGGATGGCCTCGCGTTTGAAATAATCACCGAAGCTGAAGTTCCCGAGCATCTCGAAGAACGTGTGGTGGTATGCCGTCCGCCCGACGTTTTCGATGTCACCGGTGCGCAGGCACTTCTGGCACGTGGTGGCTCGAGTAAACTCCAGTTTCACCTTCCCAAGGAAATGGTCCTTGAACTGGTTCATCCCAGCTGGGGTGAACAGCACCGAAGGATCCCAGGTGGGAACCAGAACGTCGCTGGGGCACCGCCGGTGCCCCTTCGACTCGAAGAAGGCCAGATATTTCTCGCGTAGTTCGTCCGTTTTCATGATCGTGATCGGGAAACGTGGAAAGCAAAAGCAGTGGACGGCCCTCAACCGGCACACGGCGGGCCCCTGGCAAGGTTACTCCCTTTCCAGGCAGGCTGTAAAGCGGTTGGAACTTCTGGCTTGTTGGGGGCGTCCAACCTTCTTGAGGGCTCGTCTCGGGTCGATCGGGACACTCGAGCACCTCGCGGAGGGTCCTCCCCGAACGAGCCTGCAAGGCTGGCTCGGGTAGCGGGAGGGTCGGCAGCGTACCGCTTTCCTTGATTTCCACCGTATGAGGCTTGATGGCATGATGACGCGTAAAGTGACTCCGGTGGCCTCGGCCGCCATCGCCCTGGTGGCCCTCGTCTCTGGCTTGGCGTGGAGGGCTTCTCGCGACGAGTCTTCACCGACTCCGCCAGCAGGGTGGAAACAAGTTGAACAAGCGCAGGCCCAAGGGCTGCCCAAGACAGCCGTCAACCATCTGAAAGAGCTCCTCCCTCGGTTGATCCGCGAAAAAAACTACTCGTGGGCTATTCGAGCACTGTGTCTGAAAGTCCAGCTCGAGACGCGCATTCAAGGAAACAAGGCCGAGGAAGCGATTCGACGGCTGGAGAGCGAGCTTCGACGGGCTCCCAAGCCGATGCGCCCTGTCCTGCACACGGTGCTCGCGCACTGGTACTACCAGTACTTTATCCAGAACCGATGGCGATACCTCCAGCGCACCCAGGCCGCCGGTGGCGACGAGGGAACGGACATCACGACCTGGAGTCTTCCACGTATCTTGTGGGAGATCGAGGCGAACTTCACCAAGGCTCTCGAGTCGGAAGATGAGTTGCGCAAGATTCCGCTCGAGCGTTACAAGGCGATTTTGGCTCCCGGACCTCTGTCCAAGTATCGCCCGACCCTTTTCGACTTCCTCGCATGGGAAGCCCTACAATTCTACTCGATCGGTGAACAGGCAGCCCATCAGCCGGCCGATGCGTTCCAGGTTCAAGCGACCGATCCGATTTTTGACGATCCCGAGCGGTTTCTCGCGTGGGAACTTCCCGAGAAGGCAGCCGATTCGACTGACGGCCGGGCGATCCGACTCTACCAGCGCATCCTGCGAGCTCACGAAAAGGACGACGACCGATCCGCTTTCCTCGATGCCGATCTGCACCGACTCGTGTACGGGCGGCGCGTCGCCGTGGGGTCGGGCGTCGAGGAACGTTATGTGGCCGCGCTGAAACGATTCACCGAAAGGGCGGGCGACCACCCAATCGCCGCAAGGGCCTTTTATCACTGGGCGAAGGTGCTGCACGCCGAAAGCAAATGGGTCGAAGCGCACCACGTGGCCGAGCAGGGAGTCCGCCGAGCACCCCGCAGCGTCGGGGCCGCCCGTTGCCGCGAACTCATTGCCGAAATCGAATCGAAGGAACTCTATATCAACGTCGAACGAGTCTGGAGCCAGCCTTGGCCGAAGATCGCGGTGACATACCGAAACTTGGATCGCCTTTACTTCCGAATTGTACCCGTCGACGTCGATCGTTGGCTGGCAGGTTCTCGAAGTTCTCCGTCCCAGATAACACCGCAAGAGCGCAAGCAACTTATAGCTCGCCGGCCGCTTCGCGCCTGGTCGGTTACACTCCCTGCCACGAAAGATTACCAGCCCCGCAAGGAAACAATCGATGCACCTCGGCCGCTTCCACGAGGTGCTTACCTCATCCTCGCCAGTGCCAACAAAGAATTCTCCAAAAGCGACAATGTCGTATTGATCGAGCACTTCTGGGTAAGCGACCTGGCGGTCGTCGTCAGAAGCAACTATCAGACAGGGGTCCTCGACGGACTGGTGGTCGACGCGCAAAGCGGCAAGCCGCTCGCCGAAGCCAAAGTGGCCTATTGGGTGCGAGTGAACCGGGCCAGGAGGGTTGTCACACGAGTGGAGACCGATGCCGACGGCCGCTTCGAGATCCGTTCTCGAGCAAGTAGGGTCGGCATCCTCGATGTGCGCTACGGCGACGACCGAGTCGTCAGCGTCCGGCGCGATATCATCCGAACGAGCGCCCCCTCACGAGCGCGAGAAGCCACCTACTTCTTCACCGATCGCGGCATCTATCGCCCCGGTCAGACGATTCGATACAAGGGACTGGCCGTCCACGTCGATCCGGCGGAGAACGACTACCGAACCATCTCGGGACGAACCGTTGTGGTTTCGTTTCGCGATCCCAACGGCAAGGAGATCAGCCGCCAGAGGCACCGGACCAACGAGTTCGGTTCGTTTCAAGGTAGCTTTACGGCGCCCTCCGGCAAACTGCTCGGGGCGATGTCGCTGACGGTCATCGATGGGCCGCGGGGCGGCACGATGGTCCGGGTGGAGGAATACAAGCGTCCCAAGTTCCGCGTCGAAATCGACCCGCCGGCCGAGGCACCGCGGCTGGGGCGCCCGGTGGCCTTGACGGGACGAGCGACGAGTTACACCGGTGCACCCATTGATGGTGCCAACGTCCGGTGGCGCGTCGTGCGTCGAGCGCAGATTCCCTATTGGTGGTTCTACCGAAGGGGGCCGATCTCCCCACCGGGCCAGACAACCGAAATCGCCTCAGGCGTGACTCGGACCGATGGGCAGGGACGGTTCGAGCTCACGTTTTCCGCCGAACCCGATCCGACGGTAGACTCCGACACCCCGGCCCGGTTCTACTTCGATGTGACCGCCGCCGTCGTCGACAGCACGGGGGAGACTCGCGAGGGCATGCGGACGGTCGTGGTAGGCCGACGCCAATGGTGGGCCGAACTCTCGGCCGACGAGTGGCAGGAGTCGGGCAAGCCTGTAGAGTGGCGCATTCGTGTCACTACGCTGGCGGGCAAGGGTGTCGAGACGCGAGGCCGACTGGTGGTTTATCGTTTGCGGCAGCCGAAGAAGGTGACGCGACCGATGTTTCAAGGAGTACAGCCGACTCCACGCCGAGACGGCAAGGCGCCGCGCCCTCAGCCGGTTTCCACCGACCCCGACACGTGGGAACTGGGGGAATCTGTGCATGAGGAAGATGTGGCCATCGATGCGTCGGGACTGGCGAAAGTCGCGGTGAAGCTCGAGCCGGGAATGTATCGTGCCATCTTCGAGACTCGAGATCCCGATGGAGGCGACGTCAAGGCTCAGGGGCAAGTCCACGTGCTCGATCTGGACGCCGCACAGCTTGGTGTTCGAACCAACTTTGTTTGCCGGTTCGATCGTAAGACGGTGGCGCCCGGCCAAAAGGTTCGACTCGTGTGGGGAACCGGGTACCAACAGGGGCAGGCGTGGATCGAGGTGATGCATCGGAGGCGAGTCGTCAAGCGGTTTTGGACCGACGCGAACAAGACGCAACAGGTCATCGAAGTGCCGGTCGACGAATCAATGCGAGGTGGTTTCTCCGTGTCGGTGACGATGGTCCGAGAAAACCGTCTCTATCACCGAAAGCAATTCATCGATGTCCCATGGACGAATCGGGAATTGGTGCTGAAGTGGGAACACTTCGTTTCGAAACTCAAGCCGGGCCAAAAAGAGACATGGACACTGGTCGTCTTTGCGGCGGATGACGCCGGAGGTTCGAAGGCACTCGAGGCGGCTGCGGAACTCGTGGCCACCTTGTACGATGCGTCCCTCGATGCCCTTGCTCCGTTTTCCTGGCCGAGCCTGCGGGGGCTTTTCTACCGCGACTATTCGTGGCGAATGGTTCGCTTTTTCAACGGTCCTGTCTTCCTGCGACACTTCGCCGGCCAATGGAAGCGGCGCCACTACGCCGGTCAGGTTCGTTATCCGGCGTTCCATCCCGATGTCATGCCTCAGGTCATCCGCTTTGCGCGGCGAGGACGTGGCGTTGGTGGGCTGGTGGCGGAGGGAGCGGCGATGGCCGATGCCATGGAGTTGAGCGCTGAAGATCGACCTGCGCCGGCGCCGGCGACTCGAGCACTAGGGAAGGCAGATCGGAAGCTCGGAATGGCCGCAGGGGATAAGGGAGCCGCGCCGGCGCAGGCAGGTAAGAAGATGGAGGCCTCTGGGACTTCCGGAATTCAGCTCGACGCCGTGCCCCTCCGCAAGAATCTGCAAGAGACCGCTTTCTTCTTTCCTCAGTTGCGAACGAACAAGGAAGGAAAGGTGCGACTGGAGTTCACCATGCCCGAGGCACTGACGCAGTGGAAGTTCCTGGCTCTAGCTCACGACAAGCAGCTTCGCTCGGGCATGCTGACGGACAAAGTCGTCACCCGCAAAGATCTCATGGTCGTTCCCAACCCGCCTCGGTTTCTGCGGGAAGGAGATGTGCTCGAGTTCACTGCCAAGGTGATAAACCAGTCGCCGACACATCAACAGGGACAGGTGCGGCTCCGTCTAGCTGACGCTCGAACCGACCAGGATGTGACGGTCTCGTTCGGAGTCGCCGAAACGACGCGTTCCTTCGACATCCCTGCTGCCAGGTCGGCAACGCTTTCGTGGCGATTGAAAGTTCCCGACGGCGCTCCCCTATTGATTTATCGCGTCGTGGCCGCCACGGATCGACTGTCGGACGGCCAAGAGGATTACCTCCCCGTTTTGCCTCGACGGATTCTCGTGACCGAGAGTCTGCCTCTGCCCATCCGAGGGCCGGGAGAGCGCACGTGGGAATGGAAACGCTTTTTGGAAAGCCGCCAGTCCGACACGCTTGTCCACCAGTCACTCACGGTCCAGGCCGTTTCCCAGCCCGCGTGGTACGCGGTGATGGCGTTGCCGTATCTGATGGAGTTCCCCTACGAGTGCAACGAACAGGTCTTCAACCGACTCTACGCCAACTTGCTGGCTCGCAAGATTATCACGGGCGATCCCAAAATGCGGCGCGTCATCGAGCAGTGGAAGAATACGCCCGCGGAAAAGAGTCCTCTTGAAAAAAATGAGCAACTCAAGTCGATCCTGCTGGAAGAAACGCCATGGGTGCGTCAGGCCGAATCGGAAACGCAGGCTCGCAAGAATCTGGCCATCCTGTTCGACGAAAATCGTATCCGTGATGAAGTCGACCGAGCGATGAGTCGGCTGCGCGAGACGCAACTGGCGGACGGGCGCTGGCCGTGGTTCCCTGGCGGTCGAGCCAGCGACTACATCACTTTGTACCTGGTGACGGGGTTTGCCAGGCTGCAACATTTGGGCGTCGAGGTCGATATGTCGCTGGCGAATAAGGCGCTTCCTGCGCTTGACCGCTGGATGCAGAAGCGATACGACCACATCGCCAGCACGAAGGGACTTGCAAAGAACAATCTCACCCCCATGATCGCTCTTTACTTGTACGCCCGCACGTATTATCTCGAGGATCACCCGGTCCCGGCTCCACACAAGAAGGCTTGGGACTACTTCGTGAGGCAGGGTCAACAACACTGGCTGACGCAGCCACGTCAGTCTCAAGGGCACCTGGCCCTGGCACTGCACCGACTCGGGAATGCCCAGACCGCTCGCGCCATCCTCCGATCGATCCGCGAACACTCGGTCATCGACGAGGAACTCGGGATGTTCTGGCGGGACACGGAGCAGTCCTGGTGGTGGTATCGAGCTCCCATCGAAACGCAGGCACTCATGATCGAAGCCTTCGACGAAGTACTGGGCGATCGCGACGTCGTCGATCAGTGCCAGGTATGGCTGATCAAACAAAAACAGACGCAGAATTGGAAGACGACCAAAGCCACAGCCGATGCATGTTTCGCTCTGCTACGCCGAGGAGCCAACCGCTTGGCCTCCGATGTCCTCTTGGAAGTGTCGCTCGGTGGACAACGGATCAAACCGGAGGGCGTTGAAGCCGGGACGGGATTCTATGAGAAGCGATTTGCGGGCCCCGAAGTCCGGCCGAATATGGGCAACGTGCGACTCGAGAAGCGCGATCCCGGCGTGGCCTGGGCGAGTCTCCATTGGCAATACTTCGAAGATATGTCGAAGGTGAAGCCCTACGAGGGGACTCCGTTGAAGCTGCGCAAAGCGCTCTTCGTAAAACGTCTAGGGCCAACCGGCGAACAACTCGTTCCCATATCCGAGGGGGTGCACGTCGGGGACGTGCTCGTCGTGAGAATCGAGGTGCGCGTTGATCGGGCGATGGAGTACGTCCACCTCAAGGACCAGCGTCCCAGCGGCAGCGAGCCGGTCGATGTGCTGTCGGGATACCGCTACCAGGACGGACTGGCCTACTACCAGATGACTCGCGACACGGCGACTCACTTCTTCATCGACTACCTTCCCAAAGGCACGTATGTGCTCGAGTACGCAACGCGCATCCAGCACCGAGGGAAATATGCCAGTGGGATCGCGAGGATCGAGTGTATGTACGCACCCGAATTCGGGAGCCACTCGCAGAGCGTGATGCTGGAGGTGAAAGAGTGAATAGAGGCTCTCGCAGGGGCGCCAGGGGCCTCTCTCGCGGAGACGCAGGGTGACTCTCGCAGAGACACCAAGGAGCTCTCGCGGAGACGCAAAGATCGCAGAGGGTGTATTTTGGGGACTGAGTTGAGCCCCGTTTTCTGTTTTTCTCCTCCTTTGCGTCTTCGCGTCTTTGCGCGCAACCGTTTCCGGAGATCAGGAAGGGCCTCGCGCGAAGGCGCAAAGACGCAAAGAATGTGGCTGGCGGGGTGAGATAGAGCATTTGCGCAAGCAGTATGGCTTCCGTGGACCTTCTGGATTCGGTTGAGTCGGAGTGGCAACTTTGACGATAAGGCAACTGCTCACGGTTAGGCCGCACGTGAGGGCTTTGCGCTGAGCGGTCGGCTGGAGGCGAGAAGGAACCACGCCTGGGTTCGCAGAGACAAACCGACGGGCGCTTGGAGCCGCCATCGCACCCGCCGTCGAATCCCCGGCAGCAGAGAACCGGCCTTTCCCGACGTAAGGGTCAACGTACGGGGATGGTTCGGATGCTGCGCATCGACAAGGGAGTACTCAACTCATGGCTCGTCTGTTTCTTGCTTGCGTGTCGCCTGGGTGAAGCTCAGGAGCAACCGGCGGAAACAGATCTAGAGAGTCCGTCAGTTACGGCGACTGCGACGGTTGCCGATCCGGTGACATTGCAGGTTCCCTCGAACGCCTACCAACCGCAGTTTTATTTGGATTATGACGGAGGCTTCGTTTTCCGGCCGATCGACCGGGAGGCCACACCGTTCGAACTCAAGATTCGTGCTCGCATGCAGTTCCGCTACGTCGGGTTTTCTCGAGATGTCAAGACGTGGAGCGACAATGCCGGAGTGACTCGGCCGGTGGAAACGCGGAACGACTTCGAGATCGAACGAGGGCGGCTCGAGTTCATGGGGTTCTTTTTCGATCCGAATCTCCAGTTCTATCTCAACATCGACGGCGACACGGACGACAACCATGACGCCAAGTTTCATGACTTCTGGGTGAACTACGAGTTCAGTGATGCTTTCAACTTGTATGTGGGGAAGGCGTTTGTTCCCGGGAGTCGCGAGTGGCTGAGTGGATCAACGCGGACGCACCTGGCCGACCGGTCGATGGCCACGACGTTCTTCCGCCCCGACCGGACGATCGGTGTTTGGGCGATCGGCGAGCCGGTGGAGGATTTCCACTATCGAGTGATGCTGGGAAACGGATTCAGCACGACCGACCGCCGGCCACGGGATATCGACAGCCAAATGATGATCTCCAGCAGTTTCTGGTGGGATCCGTGGGGCGATTTCGGGAAAGGGTTCGCCGATATCGAATGCCACAGCGATCCGGTGATCCGAGTCGGCACTAGTTTCACGTACGCTGGGCAGTCGCCCCATGACGACGGCACGCCGCAGGCGGAGGAGACCTTTGTGCGTCTTAGTGACGGGACGCGCTTGATCGATCCGGGAGCGTTGGCGCCTGGTGTGACCGTAAACGCCTTCGATATCTACTTGCTGGCCTTCGATGCTGCCTACAAGTACGCCGGTTGGTCTGCTCACGGTGAATACTACTTCCGCTGGCTCAACCGATTCGGTTCCACCGGCGGTGCCGTCCCGTACGACTCGCTCTACACGGACGGCTTCTATTTCACGGTTGGGCGCATGGTGGTGCATGACCACCTAGAGATCGTCGGCAGCCTTTCGACCGTCGACGGACTCTTTGGAGATTCCTGGGAGTGGGCCGCTGGTGTCAACTGGTACATTAACGGGAAGCACAGCAACAAGATCACGTTCGACCTCGCAGTGCTCGATGGCATCCCAGCTCAGAATTCCGGGCCGAACTTCGAAGTAGGCCAAGACGGGATCCTCTTTCGGCTGCAGTGGCAGGCTGCCGCATACTGAGGCATGCTGCAGCCACGGGCGACAGCTTTCGGTTGACAGGAGAGAAGCTGGATTGTTTCCTCGAGAGGAAGGGCGTACAGTGGTGGGACCTGGGCGGCTGGTGGCCGCTATGTCATCCTTCCACGAACATTCCTCGCACCTTCCCCTCGAGGTACACCCGCCATGTTGTTCTTTCTTGTTCGCAAAAGTGCGCTGGGACGTTGCGTTCTCCAGTGTCTTCTGACGAGTGTCCTGCTCGTCGCGGCTTGCCCCTTGGCCGCTCAGCCGCCACTTGAGTTCCCCCTGGAAGCTCGGCGCATCCTCTTTGTCGGCGATTCGATTACGCACCATGGCGGCTATGTCGCGTGGATCGATGGGCAGCTTCGCCTGCAAGGCGTCGATCCGAAGCCTGAAATCATCAATATCGGGTTGGGAAGCGAGACGTGTTGCGGTCTCACTGAGCCGGACCATCCGTTTCCGCGCCCCGATGTGCATGAGCGGCTGGGGCGGGCCCTCGAGCGACTTAAGCCCGACGTCGTCGTAGCGTGCTACGGCATGAACGATGGGATCTACCATCCGTTCAGTCCCGAACGGTTTGCCGCTTACCAGAAGGGAATCCGAAAGCTGATCGAGCGAGTCCATGCGGCGGGAGCCAAGATCGTCGTGGTCACTCCCCCACCCTTCGACCCGCTCCCGATTCGAGATCGGCTGCAGCGCAAAGAGAAAGGGCCGTTCGGTTACAAAACGCCCTATCACGACTACGAAGGCGTATTGCGGCGCTACGCGAAGTGGATCATGTCGCTCGGCGATGAGGCGGATATGGTGGTCGACATCCACACGCCGCTGGTGCAGTACGTGACCGAGCAGCGAAAGAAGGATCCGAACTTCACGTTGGCTCGCGACGGCGTGCACCCCGGACCCACGGGGCATCGGCTGATGGCAGAAGCCATCTTGCAGGCTTGGGGAGTTCAGGCGTCGATGGAACCTCCTCAAGGGCTGATGGAGCGATTACAGCGCCGGACACGATTGTGGCATGATGCGTGGCTGACAGCGATCGGCCACCAGCATCCTCGAGTCGGCAAAGGCCCCTCCTTGAAGGAAGCTCGAGCGGCCATCGATCGCCTCGACGGGGAAATCGCCCCACTAGTGAAGAAGGCTCGCGAGACACGTTTATGGAAGCGCCGGAGCGATTCGGGAACGGTTTGGGCCGTCGCGTTTCCCCCGACGGCTCGGCCTAAACGCCTTCGCCTGGCAGTGGAGTACGACCTTTGGGTTCCCGACGGAGTGAAGCAACTCCGAGGTATCATTGTCCACCAGCATGGATGCGGTCCCGGAGCGTCCCTAGCTGGGAAAACAGCCGCCGACGACCTCCACTGGCAGGCACTGGCACGCAAGTGGGACTGTGCGCTGCTTGGGTCCTCGTACGAACCGCGACGCGGGATCCACTGCCGGCTATGGTGCGATCCCCGACAGGGCTCAGCTCGGCAGTTCGTGCATGGCCTGGAGGAACTGGCTCGATCCAGTGGTCACAACGAAGTCGCCACTGTGCCGTGGTGTTTGTGGGGGCATTCTGGCGGCGGCTTTTGGTCAAGCCTCATGCAGACGCTTTATCCGGAACGCATCGTCGCCATCTGGTTGCGATCGGGAACGGCCTACTATGCTTGGCGCGATGGCCAGATCGAGATGCCCACGTTTCCTCCCGCCATGTTCGGGATTCCCGTACTGGCCAATCCGGGAGCCGCCGAACGGGATCACCGGCGGTTCCATGTCGGTTATGAGGGCTTGGTGCAGATGCGCCAGGAGTATCTAAAGAAGGGAGCTCCTTTCTTCGAGTTTGCCGCCGATCCGCGTACCGGCCACGAATGCGGTGACTCGCGTTACCTGGCGATTCCCTATTTCGACTTTTGGCTCGAGCACCGATTGCCGCCCAAGAGGGCCGGCGACACTTCACTTCGTCCGGTGAACGACGGAGTACTGGCCGAGTGGAAGAAGCGACTCGAGCCGAAAGTCGCCGCCTATCGCGAAAGTGGCTCAGTTCCCGACACGACGCCGCCTCCAGCACCGGCGAAAGTTACCATGGTCGCACAAGACGATGGCTCGGTGCGACTCGAATGGTATGCTGAGGCCGACTTCGAGAGTGGCATTGGAGGTTTTCGCATCTTGCGAGACGGCAAGGTGATCGCTCAGCTTCCGAAAAAGCCGTCGAGTCGCTTTGGTCGCGCACTGTTCCAGGGCCTGTCGTATCACGACACACCCGTGTCACCGATTCCCGAGATGGCCTTTGTAGACCGGCCGCCTGCGGGGTCGAAGAGACGCTACGCTGTCCAGACGGTCAACAGCGTGGGACTTGTCTCCCAGCCCACCGCCGCGCAGTAGGCGGCGGTCACGCCGGCATCGCGCTGCCCTGGGAATGCTAGACGGCTTAAAAGACGTCAAGCTGGAAGTGGTGGCCCCAGTGGTAGCGGCGTCCTTCCGGGTAGTAGTTGTGCCACTTCTTGTTGTAGACCGGCACGCGCATTTCCGGGGGATAGCGATAGTAGAGACTTTGAGCGCTACGATAGTACTCGTTTCCCCAGAAGTTTTGCGGGTAGTAGACGTACGGGTAGTGATAGAAGCGAGCCAAGTCGTGGCTGCCGTAGGCGGAACCCCAGACACGTCCGAAGGCTCGTTCCTGAGCCTGTGCAGTGCGGGACGAGCCAAAGGCAACGAGACAGCCGAACAAAGCGGCGGCGAAAAGCAAGCGGCGAGCCATCGAATCCCCCCTCCTCGAGCCCGCTGGGCGTGACCACGGCAGGCTCGCGTTGTGAAATAGTCAACCTGATTCGGAGGCGACGGTTCTTGAATCCAGGGCCGTCATCCGTCGCCTCATTGAGTCGGCGCGGGGCGGCCGTGAAGAGCCGCCCGACCTATCACTCCCCATCGGCACGGGGTGGAACGGGAGTTGAACGAATATCCGCGGCAAGCAGGAAAACCGGAAAGCCAGGCAAAGTCGGCAACTTCGCATGCCGCCACGTTGCTCGTGCGCAGGCCGGTGATGGGACCTCATCGCCCCTCCCATTTGCACTCGCTTCCCTTCCGCCCAGCCCATCCTACGGCCGTCGCGCACCAGCCCTGCGCTGAGCCCCATCTTCCGATTATCATTGAGACTTACGGTCGAAAGATCTGGCGGAAAAAGTGTGCCAGGAAAACGCGGAACCCATCCGACGAATCTCTAGAACTTTCGTTGCTCCCATGAACCAATCTGAAACGATCTCCCCGCGACCTGACATGGTCTGGCCATACACTCGACTGGCAGCCCTCGTTCTGCTCGTCGTCACGGTGTTGTTCGAGTTTGCATCACCCGTGTCGGCGCAGTCCTCCAAGGTGCCGCAGAAAGCACCGCAAGACGCCAAGCACAAGTCGACCGGCAAGCCGGCCCCCCCCGCCGATCCCCGCTATTGCCGGTTTGGTCTCGATGCCAAGACAGCGCCTCGGGCCGAGCGGACCGAACCCCGCACCACTCGTCTACCCTTACGATTGCCTCCCGAAAGCCGAGTCGTGCTGATTGGCAACACGCTTTGGGAACGCGCTCAGCACTACGGCTATTTCGAGGCTGTCGTCCAGCGGTACTTTGCCCGTCACCGTCTCCGATTTCGCAATCTGGCCTGGTCGGCCGACACTCCCGACTTGCAGCCTCGGCCTGACAACTTCGCCGACGTGATCCAACATCTCACGCACGAACGGGCGGACATCATCTTGGCCGCCTATGGATTCAATGAATCGTTTGCAGGAGAGGCGGGCATCGGCGCGTTTCAAGAGGCACTCACGCGGCACGTGCGAGATCTGAAGTCACGTGCCTTCAATGGCAAGAGTGCGCCGCAGGTCGTCCTCCTATCGCCGACGGCCAATGAAAATGTTCCCGGCGCGGCGGCCGCCGACCGCAACAACGCCAGACTCGAACAGTACGTCGCCGCGATGGCCGAGGTCGCTCAGCGCGAGCAAGTCGGGTTCGTCGACCTCTTCCACCCTACCCTGCCGCTCATGGCGCACCCCCATCGGCAACTCACGATCAACGGCGTCCATCTCAATGACAAAGGATACCGGATCTTCGCCGACCTTCTTTTTCGTCTCTTATTCGATCGCGAGCCGCCCTCCATCGATAGACAACTGGCCGCCGCCATTGTCGACAAGAACCGGCAATTCTTCCGGCGTTACCGCCCATTGAACACCTTCTATTACACTGGCGGCCGGAACAAGACCTACGGCTATCTCGATTTTCTCCCTGCCATGGAGAACTTCGAGATCATGGTCGCGAATCGGGACCGTCGCATCTGGGAGTTGGCTCAAGGCAAGAAGGTGACCGGTCCGGTCGACGATTCCAATCTGCCTCCCTTGCCGCCGGTAGCCGAAAGCCGCGGAGCCAATCGGTGGCTCAGCGCCAAGGACGAACAACGCGAATTCCAGCTTGATCCGCGATTCGAGGTCAACTTGTTCGCAGGAGAGGAACAGTTCCCCGACATTGCAGCTCCGATCCAGATGCGGTGGGATGCGCGGGGCCGGCTCTGGGTGAGCTGTTCGACAACTTACCCGCACGTCTATCCGGGCAACGAACCGAACGACAAGATCGTGATTTTGGAAGATACCGACGGAGATGGGCGAGCGGACAAGTCGACGGTTTTTGCGGATGATCTGCACATTCCGCTTTCCTTCGAGTTCGGGGACGGAGGCGTGTATGTCTCGGAAATGCCTCACCTGACGTTTCTCAAGGATACCGACGGCGATGACCGAGCCGACGTGCGCGAGATCCTGCTGAGCGGCTTTGGCACGGAAGACTCTCACCACGCATTGCACGACTTCGTCTGGTCCCCCGGAGGCGATTTGATCTTTCGAGATTCGATCTTTCTCCACTCCCAGATCGAAACGCCGTACGGGCCGATTCGGATGCAGAACAGCGGATGGTTCCGGTTCCAACCGAGGCGCCATCGGCTAACTGTCTTCGGCTCTTACCCCAGCACCAACCCTTGGGGAGTTACGTTCGACGACTGGGGCAACCACGTCGCCAGCCATCCGATCTATGCCGAAGCATTCCACGCGCCCAATCCCCCCTACCCTCACCAGCATCCTCGGCCCGTTGGCCTTCGCGCCTACTCAGGTACGTGCGGGCACGAGTTCGTCGACTTCGCCACTTTCCCTGAGGACATGCAGGGCGGCTTCGTCAAGGCTCGGTACAAACCGACCAATCGCATCGAGATCCACCGTTGGAAACGTCTTCCCTTCGGTTACGACGAAGAATACGTTGGCGACCTTCTCTTCTCGACGAATCTCAGTTTCATTCCGGTCGACGTCCGCTTTGGACCTCGCGGAGCCCTCTACATCTGCGACTGGTACAACCCCATCAAAGGGCATATGCAGTACTCGCTGCGCGATCCGCGACGCGATCGGCATTCGGGTCGCATCTGGCGGATCACGATGAAGGGCCGCTCGCTGCAAGAGCCGCCGAAGATTGCCGGAGCGTCCATCGATGCGTTGTTGGACTTGCTGAAGCGGCGCGAGTACCGGTATCGTTACTGGGCGAAGCGGGAACTGCGCGAGCGGCCGGCGGAGGAGGTGGCAGCGCACCTTGACAAGTGGCTCGAGCGACTCGAGTCGGACGATCCTCGCTATCGCCATCACCAGCTCGAAGCCCTTTGGGTTTACCGCAGTCTCGGTGCCGTCCGGCCGGAACTGACACGCGAGCTCGCTCGGTGCGAGGTCGCTCAAGCGCGAGCCGCCACCGTCAAACAACTGGCTTTCCTCTACCCGCGGCTCGAATCGACGCAAGAGTTGCTCGAACAGGCCGCGAAAGACCCGGATGCCATCGTGCGCATGGAGGCCGCGATTGCGGCGAGTCACATTGCCACACCGTGGGCTTATGAATATTTGCTGGAAGTGTTGCGCCATCCCTATGACGGACACTTGCAATATGCACTGACTTGCGCGGTCAACTCTGAGCCGATACGTCCTTATTGGGAGGAGAATGCGCCGCCCGAGATCCGCGAACTTTTTCGACGTTCGCAGAAGAGCCATCGGCCTCGTGAGCCTAAACGAACGCGCGCCCAGGCACGCTTTGACCGACAGCCTGATTTGAAAAAGCTCGACATTTCGTGTGTACCCGAGCGCATGCTCTTTACGGTGCGGCAATTCACAGTGCGTCCGGGCCAACCTGTGAAGATCGTCTTCACCAATCCTGATGCTACGGACCACAATCTGGTCTTCGTTCGTCCCGGGGCGCTCGCCGAGGTGGGGATGGCGGCCAACGAAATGGCCAAGGATCCTCGGAATGCCAACTCCGATTTCATTCCGGTCGAAAAGAAACCGCTCATTTTGCATGCCACGCCGATGATTGGTCCCACGCGGTCGGCTCGGATTCACGTGTTGCGGTTTCATGCTCCGAGGGAAACGGGGATCTATCCCTATCTGTGCACGTTCCCGGGGCATTGGGTTGTGATGAACGGTCAGATGGTCGTGGCCGAAAGCGAGCAGCAGGCGGCCGATCTGCTGGCGGCTCAAGCTCCTCAAGTCATCCGCCGGTGGACCCTCTCCGATTTCCCGCAGGTGGTTGTGCCGGCCGACGAAGTCACGATCTCTGCCGGCATGCAGGCGTTCGTGAAGGCGCGCTGCCATCAGTGCCACCGACTGGCCGGCCATGGGGTCGACCTGGGTCCGGACCTTTCAGAGGTCAGTAAGCGTTTTCGTGGCGAGAAGCTGCTACAGCAGATTCTCGAGCCTTCGAGTGAGATCCACAAAGACTTCCAGACCTATCAGTTCCTTCTGGAGGATGGACGTGTTCTTTCGGGGGTGATCGCCAAGGAAACGCCGACGGAGTACCACGTCATTGCCAACCTGTTGCTGCCGCATACGGTAACGCGCATCGCCAAGCGGGATGTCGAGCGCCGGGCCAAGTCGACGGTGTCGGCGATGCCGGAAGGTCTGCTCAACGTCCTGACGAAGGAAGAGATCCTGGCGCTGCTCGCGTTTCTCGAGCACGGGCTCCCGGAGCACCTTCGCCACGGCCACGCCACGCCCGTGCCGAAATCTCGATAGGCTCGGGCCTTTGGCAGTTCTGCGCCTCTCGCCCCTGACGGAGCTTCGGCAGTCGTTTATACTGGGAACGGATGGGTTTCACGGGAAGTGCCATGCCAGCCTGATGGCGATGTCCTTTCCGCGAGCTTCCCGTGTCCCGATTGGCTCCCCCTTAGTCAGGAGCCGGCTTGGCGAGTGTTCCTCGCGGGCTGGCAGGCGACTTCCCACCTTCCCCTTCCCGCCTCAGGTAGTCCGATGCTTTCCTCCGTTTTTCGCTACATGCTTCCCCTGTGTCTTGTTGTCTCCACCGGACTTGCGGCTGAACAGGCCACCGTGCCCGTGGAACCGGGGACAGCTTATCACTTTGAGGGGAGATTGGCCCCGGCCGATTCGACCGATGCCGGCCAGGCTATCGATTGGTACCTCGTGGCAACGCCGACGCAGGGGGATAGCGATTCGGGCCGGTCGGGGTGGGTCTGGATTGTGGAAGCGGCCGGGCGCGGCGGCTGGGACTGGACGCGCAGCTTCGGGATCGCCAGCGACGGTGGAAAGCATGCTCCTGCTACCCTGGCCTTCGAACACCACGTCGGCACGTATGTCATCCGACTACCGGCTTGGCAGTGGAACGTGAGTGATTGGCAGGCAGGGCGCAGCTGGAAGACGTCTCAAGGCCGGCTGACGTGGACCGTGGTTGCACGGGAATCGGGAAGTGAGGGCGAGCCGGATCTTTGGAAGGTCGTGGCGAGGACTCCCATCGGCGTGCGGCGCGTGCTGTGGATCGACGCTACGACGGGGATGCTCGTGCGTCTGGAGGAGCGGATCTTCATGGGGCGAGGGGAGAAATACGACTTGCGATTGAAGTTGGCAGGCCACTCGACTCTTGACGAAGATGCGGTCGACGAAGTTCTCCGAGTATGCCGTTCGCTCGACGAGTTGCGAGGTCGCCTCGGCAAGCGCCAGGACGCCGGTTCGGTTCCGTGGTCAAAGAAGCAACTCGAGACACTTGCCGCCTACCAACTTCCCCAGCCACCGCGCTGGGCGCCGCTCAAGCGATTGTTGCAGTCAATCGAGCGTGATCGAAAGCAGCAGCATCGACAGGCAGGAGCGCTCGAGGCGCTGGCTCAGCGCGTACAAGGCCAGAACATTCGAGACATCTCTTTCCGCGACGCGGGCGGAAACCAGGTGCCGTGGAGATCGATTGCGAAGAAAGTGACCGTTCTCCATTTCTGGGAGTACCGGGACAGTCCGTTGAAACCTCCGTACGGACAGGTCGGTTTCTTGGATTTTCTGAGTCGCCATCGCACGACCGATGATGTCGCTATTGTCGGCGTTGTCGTCCATCCCCCCGGCGATGCGTCGGCTCGGAGTTCGACCGTCCGTTCTTCCAAGAAACTCTCCCAGTTCATGAATCTCAGTTACCCGCTCGTCTATGACGACGGGTCGGTGTTGCGGCAGATCGGCGATCCTCGCACGTTGGGAGTTTCTCTCCCCATGTACGTCGTCGTCGATGAAAGCGGCCAGATTGTTGCTCACCATTTCGGGCTCTACCCCGCGGACCCCTCCCGAGGGCTCGAAGAGTTGGCCGCAGAAATCGAACGGGCTCGCAAGCGGGGTGGATAGGGTTCGATCGGAGAGAAAGCGGCGATCCGCACCAGAGGGTTCCCACATTCGTCCTTTGAATGACGACAGCCTGACGTGTAAGGGATTTTAATGATGAACCGAGTCCGATTGGCCATTCATGGAGCCGCCGGCAGGATGGGGAGGCGTTTGGTTGCTCTCGCCGACGCGGATCCGCGCTTTGAACTGGTCGGCGCCGTCGATCGGGCCGACCATCCTCAGATCGGCCATGATGCTGGTCGACTCGCCGGCGCGGGCGACATCGGCCTGCCTCTCAGCTCGCAGCTCCCCGACTCGGCCCAAGTCGTGATCGACTTTTCGACTCCCGAGGCGTGTGAAGCGGTGACACAATGGTGTCGCGATCATCAAGTCGCACTGGTTGCGGCCACGACGGGGCTGAGTGACCAGCAGAAACACGCGTTGGGAGAGGCTGCTCGCGAAATTCCCGTCTTGTGGGCTCCCAACATGAGCCTCGCGGTCAATCTCACAATGCAGTTGGCACTCATGGCGGCCGACGTGCTGCAGCGTATCGAAGGGGACGTCGATGTGGAGGTGATCGAGCGGCATCATCGGTACAAGGAAGACGCTCCCAGCGGGACGGCACTTTGGTTCGGCGAAGCCATTGCGGCCAAGATGGGACAGCGACACCACCGGCATGGTCGCCACGGGCGAATCGGCCGGCGGCCGGCGGACGAGATCGGTTACCACTCGCTGCGCGTCGGCGACAACCCGGGTGAACATACGATCGTCTTCGGTATGCTTGGAGAGACGGTCGAACTGACGGTCAAAGCGACCAGCCGAGATTGTTACGCCGTCGGTGCTCTGGAAGCCGCCGCCTATTTGGCCTCGAAGCCGCCCGGCCACTACTCGATCAATGATGTTCTCGGACTGAACGGCTGTCGCGGAGAATGACGTCGTTTGGACACTGGCAAACAGGCGACACAACAACTCCACCTTACAATGGTGGTGGACGGGAAGGACAGCGATGGGGCTTGCGAACGACGACTTGGATCGCCGTCTCCAATTCGCCCGCGAGACCGCTCGCGCCGCCGGGCGGATTACCTTGAACTTGTTCGGTTCGCGTGGCCTGGCGGTCGACCGGAAAGCCGATGATTCGCCAGTTACGGTGGCCGACCGCGAGGCGGAAGAGTACGTCTGCCGGAAGATCGCGGAGGTCTATCCCGAGGATGGTTGGATTGGGGAAGAGCATGGGACGCGGGAGGGTTCCAGTGGCTACCGGTGGATTATCGACCCGATTGACGGCACGAAATCGTTCATTTGCGGTGTCCCTTTGTATGCGACTTTGATCGGGCTCGAATATGAGAGTCGGCCGGTGCTGGGCGTTATCGAGTTGCCAGCATTGGGGGAGTCGGTCTTTGCACGGGTCGGGGGGGGAGCTTGGCACGTGGCGGGAGAACAACCACCGCAGCCGGCACGCGTGTCGGCCACGAGTCAATTGAACGAGGCCGTTTTTGTCACGTCGGAGGCCAAGTCGTTTGGCGAGCGTGGGGCAGAGGACGCTTACCGGCGGCTTGAGCGTGCCTGCTGGATCACGCGCACCTGGGGCGATGCCTACGGCTACTACCTGGTGGCCACGGGGCGGGCCACGGTGATGGTCGATCCGATCATGAGCGTCTGGGACGCGGCGGCCATTCTGCCGATCCTGGAAGAAGCGGGCGGGCGATTCACCGACTGGAATGGAAACGCGACTGTACACGGCGGCGAAGGCGTGGGGACGAACGGGCATGTCCACGAAGACGTGTTGAAACTTCTGCGAGGCTGACCACTGATTACTTACCTCTTGGGCCAGGCATTTCGGGTCCTTAAGCCTCCATCGGTTGACAGTTGCCACTTGGCGCCAGCTCCCACGCGATCCATCATGAAAAAGCCGCTCAGGTAGCTTGGTACGCCGCTTCTTAGCTCATTACCCACGTTTGTGACGGTCGACAGATCATGGCTCGGTGCGACGAAGGCTATCTCTGCTCGGTATGCGGGGCTCCCGTAGAGACACTCGCCGAAAGCGAACTCTACCTTCGCTACGTGGCGGGATGGATCGACCGTGAGTTGCTGCATACGGCGCCCGACCGGCACTTGCAATGCAATCCGGCCCTCGCCCAGTTCATCGTCGACCCTCGGTTCGAGCCTGTCGTCTGCGAAGGACCTTTCGCCAAGGAGGAACTCGATCCGGAGTTCGTCCGCGAGCGGGAGGAGCTGCTGACACGAGCATGGCAGCGCTTGCTTGAGTTGCAGGGGACGTCGACGGTGATTGATGAGTACCCGTTGGGAACCAATCGCGATGTGAGCTGCTAGGGTTTCTCGCGGAGTCGCCGAGGGCCTCTCGCAGAGTCGCGGGGAGGGGTTTCTCGCAGAGTCGCAAAGAGCGCGGAGGTTATTTTGGGGTTGTTATGGTAAGCGTTTGGTGGTGGAACCAGGGGCTACGGGTAGGTTCATGATCTCCTAAACCAATAATCCTCTCCGCGTTCTCCGCCTCTTTGCGAGATTCCCTTCTTTTTTCTCGCAGAGGCGCAGGGAGGGGTCTCTCGCAGAGTCGCAAAGAGCGCGGAGGTTGTTTCGGGGTTGTTATGGTAAGCGTTTGGTGGTGGGACCAGGGGCTACGGGAGGTTCATGATCTCCTAAACCAAAAATCCTCTCCGCGTTCTCCGCGTCTTTGCGAGATTCCTTTCCCCACGCCTCTGCGAGAGCCCCTACCTGCGTCTTTACGAGATTCAAAGCCCATGGACCGTGCGAGTGATTCCATCTTTCATCAGTGTCGCCCCGAAGTTCAGCAAGTACCCAAGTCGCAGGCCTGTCAGCTTGAGGTAGGTCAGAAGTTGTTTCTTGTGCGCTGGGTGTACGACTTCCACGGACTTCAACTCGACAATCACTTTACGTTCGACGATCAAGTCGGCTCGGAATCCTTCGTCGAATGCTTGGCCCTCGTATTCGATTGCTACTGGTGCCTGTCGCAGGACAAAGAGGCCTCGTTCTTCCAGTCGCTTCTTCAGAAGCACTTCGTAGACGGTCTCGAGCAAGCCTGGCCCGAGTTCGCAGTGCAGATGCACGGCGCAATCTATGATGACCGTTCCTATTTCGTTTTCGTGCATCGCCCAAATCCTGCGAGTTTGAGAATCACGGTGTTGTCCAGAAACTCAGATCTTGCTGCGGGGCACAATGTGCAAAGAAAGTAGCCGGCGCAGGAACGTCCATGGTTCCGACAAGGGAGACGCCGGCTACTTTTAGGGAAACCACCGCGCCGGGATTCGAGATCGGCGGAACGGCACGGCGGTGAGGAAGGCTTGTCACGACCGGATCACTCCGGGTTCGCTCACTGCGGCTGTTTGGTTTCGGACGATTTGCGTCTCCGCGCGGCCTGCCGCTTCTTGGCCTCCTCGCGCAGTTTCCGGACTTCGGCCAACTGATCGCTGCTCAGGACCGCTTCGACTTCCTGGTCCCGCTGGCGAATCAACTCGTCGATCTGCTTTTGCAGTTCCTCGATGCGCGAGGCAAATCGAGCCTGGATTTCGTAGATGTCTTCCCTCTGCTTCTGAGTGACCACCTTGGCGAAGTACCTCGGCAGGCGGCCTCGAGCCTTCTTTCTCGCCGCCGGCTTCTCTTTTGACTCTTGCTTGGCCGGCTTGTCCTGGGAGCAGGCCGGCGGGGAGTCAGGTGCGCCGATGATCATGGCCAGAGCCAGCCCGAGGGTGCAGGGCACGCCGATCCAACGTCCAGGTCGCTTCATCGAGTTTCTCCTTGTCTTCGAGGATGTGAGAACAGGACGACTTCCTCGTCAGTCGCCTCGCATCCGCTCGTCGAGCCTCGCTACAGGCGACTCGGCCACGGTTGCTGAGGCTGGCCTGACGAATCCGTCTTGGTGAATGACCTAAGCCTCTAGTGGCGATTTGGGCTGGGTGATGCGCAAAAAAATCCGGACCGCGGCCAAAATCTCGTGAATTCACCGAAAATACGTTCGCGGCCAGCCGCCAAGCCGCGCGACGGTTTCTCTGTCTTCATGCGATCCCTCGCCGGCTTTCCCAGCCGTCGCTGATCACACCTAAACCATGTCTACGTAAGGACTTTCAGTTGTTTTGGTCGAAGCCGTTTGTTTGACATCCCTCTGCCCGCTGCCTAAAATGACCCGGTTTCCTATCTGGACACACACCCTCCAACATCAGGACCTCGGTGGTTGGTGGAACCGTGTTCCATTGGCCGAGGAACGGAACCGCGAAAGGCGAGAATATGGCCAAGAAAGCGTCTTCAAGAGCGTCGTCCAAGAAGAAACCCGACTATACGAAGTACAAGGAGATGCTTTTGGCCTTGCGAGCTCGGCTGCGGGGGGATGTGCTCCACATGGCCGACGCGGCATTGAACAAGCCACGTACCGAAGCCAGCGGCGATTTGTCGAGTGTGCCGCTGCACATGGCGGACATCGGGAGTGACAACTATGAACAGGAGTTCACATTGAGCCTCCTCCAGAATGAAGAAGAGACGCTTCAGCAGATCGAAGCTGCTCTTGAACGGATCGCCAACGGAACTTATGGTCAGTGCGTGGAATGTGGCGGGCGCATCAAAGTGGGACGGTTGCAAGCCATCCCCTTCACCGACGTGTGCATCAAATGTGCGTCGGCTCGCGAGACCGGCTAACCGCGCGTTTTCCGAGGCTCATTGGCGGCATGCATCTTCGACACTGGATCATCTTTGTGGCTCTGGCCACCGCCGGTTGCACGCTCGACCTGTGGACCAAGCACTGGATCTTCGCTCAGCTTGGTCATCATCAGATTCAAGGGCCTCCTCCTCAGTCGCCTTTGGTTCTCGTCGATGGTGTCTTCTCGTTCGAGACGCATCTGAACGAAGGAGCCCTTTTCGGGATTGGTCAACGGCGGATCACCCTCTTTGTTTCCTTGTCTTTGGTGGCAATCGCCGGCATCTTCGTCTGGATGATCTGGGGAGGGGCGGCCCAAGATCGGCTGCTGACCGTCTCGCTTGGACTGGTCCTTGGAGGCATTCTCGGCAATCTCTATGATCGCCTGGGCTTTCCCTCTTTGGTCTGGGCTTCGGGTGTGCCTGGACACAAAGCGGGGGAACCGGTCTACGCCGTCCGGGACTGGCTTCACTTCCAGATCGAGTCGATCGGATTCGACTGGGCCATTTTCAATGTGGCCGACAGCCTCCTGGTCGTCGGTGCCGTGCTGCTCCTGGCGCATGCCCTTTGGTTCGGCCAGGCACCTGAGGGAGCTCGCGAGAGCGCATCGGATACGGCTGCCAGCCCCGAAACGGCCGAGGCCACGTCGTTGGCTGCTCGCGAACTGAACGCTAGCGGAAGTTGAACCCCCCGGTGGTCGCTCGCCGCTGGTTCTCCAGCCACCGCGCGTACTTGACGACCGCAACGACGAAGAGCGCCAGGAGCATCAGCCGTACGATTAGGCCGGTCACGTTGCCGAGTATGATCCCCGCCTTGAAGCCGGTCGCCATGTCTGGATTTGAGGCAAGTTGCGGGGGGACTCCTCGAGACGGCCCCTGAATTAGCTGCATGACGTCAACCATTACCAAAGCCGCGATGGCCAGGACGTAGGTCCACGAGAAGAGGACACCCGATGGCTTCTTGAGCAGTACAAGAATGCCTGCCACGATGCCAAGAACGCCGCTAATGAGTTGCAAAGCAACTTTCATGTGCAAGTAATGGGCTCCGACGACTTCGGTCGAGACGAGTGTCAGACCGATCGCACCCACCGCCCCCACGAAGAATCGCATCGAGGAAAAGAGGATCGCCAGAATCATCATGACGACCACATACGTGGGAAGTGAGACCGATACGGGTCCCCATCCTGCTCCGGCTCCGACCACCGAAGCCTCATAGGGATTTGTGTCAAGGGCACCGCTTTTTGGCGGGTTCTCTTCCGCCAAGTGCGCCTCGAACAACTCACCCACGCCAGCGTCCTCGAAGGGATCGGAAGGCTGCTCCGCTTCACTTCCCATCGTTTTTCAGCTCCTCTATCTCGCAAGCATCCCCCGCGGGATCGTGTGGTCGCGGTGACTCGTCTCGCCACCGAGCTGCATCTGATTTTCGTCGCGAGGACTTTTGCTCCTCAGGATACCAGTCGACCAAGCAGACACGAGGACCGATTCGCATTATAGCAACTCCGGCCGCCAATGGGGGCATTTGGAGGGTTCTCCGCACTTTTTTCCCCCCTTTGTTGACATTTGCTGCCAAGTTGGTACATTGATCGCGTGCTCAGCAGGAGGGGGAGTGCGCCGCGTGGCCCATCGTCAGTCGACACGGGTTTCGGTGCAGCTTGCGGACAAGGACTGAGTCGAAACAATGAAGCTCTCGAGGACTGTCGACTACGCCGTTCGCGCCACGCTGGAATTGGCTCGCCAATCGGAACAGGCTCCGGTCCCCTGCAGCCAGTTGGCGGCAGCCGGCAAGATGCCCGAACGATTCCTGCTGCAGATCCTGCGCAATCTGGTCACTCATGGGATCCTTCGATCCACGCGCGGTGTCGAAGGGGGTTACACCCTCGTCCGCCCCATCGACGAGATCTCCCTCTTGGACATCATCGAAGCCATCGAAGGGCCGATGGAGCCTGCATCCGAGTCCAGCTCGGAGGAGGAAGGCGAAGAACAACGCCGTCTGGCCGATGCGATTCGAAGCGTTACCGAAGTCGCACGGTCGCAGCTCGCCGCCATCAAACTCTCCCAGTTGATGGAGCCTCCGGCGGACGACTGACGGCTGAATCACCCTGTGCGTCGCCAGGACAACGCGATCAAGCACATTCCGGCAAGAGCAACGCTCCGTGGAGCACGACTTCTTCTCCCAACCCTGCCGGCACGATCTTGGCCTGGTGCGTCAAAGGCGGAAAGACGTACTTCCTCACCTGCTCCCGCAGAGGCTTCCAAAAGAGGTCCTCACCCATGAGGCTCACGCCGCCACCCACGACCACGACGTCCGGCGCGAGCAGCGTGATGACTTGCGCAATCGCCCAGCCCAGCATTTGCACGCCATCGGCAATCACCGAAGCCGCCAGCCGGTTTCCCTCCTGCGCTGCTTCGGCCAACATGCGCGCATCGAGCGCCGCGTCTTTTCCACCGGCTCGCTGCCGCAAGTCCGCCACGTCGGCCGGCCGGTCTGCAAGCGCCGGGTGGTTCATCCTCGCCACCGCCTGCCTCGCCAACCCCCAACCGCTGGCTACCGATTCAACCGTCTGCCGCGCGTCTTCCGCCCCCGTCCCAGGGCGCAAATGGCCGATCTCGGAGGCGGCCGGCCGATCCGTCCCGTAAATCCGTCCCTCCTGGACGAACCCACCCCCAATGCCGCTCCCCACTGTCACATAGAAAACGCGCCGGGCACCGCGACCGGCCCCCAACGTGGCTTCACCCAACGCAGCCGTGTCGCAGTCGTTCGCCACCGTCGCCGGCAAGCCCAATACTTCCTGGAACCACTTGGCGAGTTCAAACCCATCCCAGCCCCGAATCTGGTGACTCGTCGTCACTCTTCCCGAAGCCACATCGACCGGACCGCCGAATCCGACGCCCACTCGCCGGAGTTTCCATTGAGTCGTCAGCGGCTCGATTCCCTCGGCAAGCTGGCGCAAGATCCCCTGAGCGCCCTCCTCGGGCACCACACTGCGTCGCTCGAGAGCACACCATGGCTCACCAGGCCGCCCCACGGCCCACTGGAGCTTCGTGCCCCCGATCTCGACCGCCAAGTCCCAACACCGATCACTCATCACGACCGTGCCGCCTCTTCCACCGCCCCTGCATATCGGCCTTGGGCGTTGATGCGAGCAAACACATCGTTGAGCACCCAATGGAACAATGCCAGGTGGATGCTTTCGACCATCCCCATGTCGTCAAGTGCCACATGCAAGCCGTCTTGCTGGATTTGTTTGAGTCGCCCACCGTCGTAGCCTGTCAGGCCGAACGTCTTCAGGCCATGGCGGTTGGCCCAATCGACCGCCTTGAGCACGTTCTCGCTGTTACCCGACCCGCTGATTGCCAGGACCAGGTCGCCAGACGATCCGAAGTTCATCAACTGCTGGAGGAAGATCTGGTCGTACGACAGGTCGTTGCCAATCGCCATGAGCCAACCAGCATTGTCGGTGAGACTGAGGACCTTTAACCGTTTGCGAGTTTCATCCATGAGTTCGCTTTCAGGAAGCGTGCTCTTCCCCAGGTCTTCGCACATGTGACTGGCCGTCGTTCCCGACCCCCCGTTTCCGAAAATGAAGACGTACTTTCCGTCTCGCCACGCCTCGTAAATCGCATCCGCCCATCGCTCCATGGCCGCTCGATCGATGCGAGCCAACTCCTGCTGGAGTTTCTCGAGGTAGGCCCCTGCATCCAGCTCGACTCCCAACATGTCGTTTACCCTCCTTCCAATTGCTCGGCTTCCCGTTCCTCTATTTCCGGTTTATCCACGAGCACCACATCATGCGGATGATAGAGTGCTCCAACCAACAGCATCATGCCGCCGGCCGCCGCGAACATCATCGCATACGGCCACTCGAACCACTTCAAGAGACGTTCCAACGCGAAATAGACCCCCGCCGCCAAGAGAATGCCAACCCAGTTCAAGAGGTTCTGCGTTGCAATCATTCTCCCTTTGAGCGCCTCAGGAGGACAACTCTGAATGTAGACCTGCAAAGGTACAGCAAAAGCCCCCGTAAACCCTCCGAGGATCACCATCATGGCAACGCCTCCCCAGAATCCCAGCCACGATCCCAAAACGGCCGTCGCCAAAAGCCCGCCGACCATACCCCACAGTCCCGTCTTCATGACGCGTGTATTGAAGCGGTCTTTCGACGCCAGGCCGCCGACGATGCTTCCCACGGCAATCCCCAAACTAATCGTGCTCAAGAGCCGACTCGCCTTGCTGTCGGGAAGCTCCAGGTCGTATTTGGCGAATCCATTGATGGCGGTCATCACGAGCGAGGCGACCATCCAAAAGACTGACGATACCAGAACGGCATAGTACAGGCCGCGTTGTCGTTTGAAGAGTTCCCAAATGTCTTGCGGGATCCAAAGGCTGCCTCGTTCCAATTGGAGCCCCGGTTGGGCAGCCGCCGGAGAGCGGATCAGAAACGCCGTTCCCGTTCCCACAACGGCAATCGCCACGGACACCATCCCCGAAACCCAAAGCCGATCGGCAAAATTCTCCTTCAGTTCCCCGCCGATCGCCGTTCCCAGGATCACGGCGAGAAACGTCGTCATCAAAATCACGCCGTTCGCATTGGGTAGGTCGCGCTGGTGGAACAATTCGGGAAGAATGCCATACTTCCCCGGCCCAAAAAAAGCACTCTGGGCTCCCATAGCGAAAAGCGTCACCGTCAACAGGCAGATCAGTGTTCCGGTTAGCCCCGTGCGCGAGTACCACAGGAACAAAAGACAGCCGATCGCCATCACGACGATCTCCGCCACTTTGCTCAAGACAATCACGCGTCGCTTAGGATAGCGGTCGGAAAGATGGCCGGCGTAGCCGGAGAACAGGACAAACGGCAGCGCGAACGCCAGCATCCCCAGCCATTGCAAGTCTCGATCGGGACCACCATCGGGCGAGGGAATCTTCACGAACAACAAAAGCAGAATCTGCTTGAAGAGGTTGTCGTTGAAGGCGCCGAGAAACTGCGTCGCCGTCATTCCCCAAAACGCCACGTCGTACCAAAGGACACGACGCGGCTGGGGCTCAGCCGTGGCGGACGCGGCCATCGTTGTCGAATCCCCCATGGGCCGCTCGCTACGACGGAGTTTCCAACTGCACCACGTCCCGACCTTCGGCCATCGCCCGAATATCTTCGGTGATCTTCATCGAACAGTATTTCGGACCGCACATGCTGCAAAAGTGGGCGCTTTTGAACGTCTCTTGCGGGAGCGTCTCGTCGTGGTACGCTCGCGCAGTTTCGGGGTCGAGCGATAAACGGAACTGTTCGTTCCAATCGAACGCAAAGCGAGCTCGGCTAAGTGCGTCATCGCGGTCGCGAGCTCCAGGCCGCTGGCGCGCGACGTCCGCTGCGTGCGCCGCGATCTTGTAGGCGATCACTCCCTGCTTGACATCCTCGGCATTGGGTAGCCCCAAATGCTCCTTCGGCGTGACATAGCACAACATGGCCGCACCGTACCAGCCAGCCATCGCCGCTCCAATCGCACTGGTGATGTGG
>WFWZ01000050.1 GCA_015490875.1 Planctomycetaceae bacterium | reverse complement strand
GCTATGCGGGTGAGACCTTCAAGGTCGACGATGAGGAACTGCTGCTGATGCGGGAAGATGAGATCCTGGCGGTGATCGAAGAATAGGGTGACCGCCGGACCCAAAGGTGTCGCCGAGAACCGCTGGCGGCGACCGCCGAACAACCACGAACAAGGAGATATAGACTCATGGCCAAGATGATTGCCTTTGATCAGGAAGCTCGCGACGCCATCCGTCGCGGCGTGTCGAAACTGGCGCGTACCGTCAAAGTGACGCTCGGGCCCAAAGGCCGCAACGTCATCATCCAGAAGAGCTTTGGATCCCCGACTGTGACCAAGGACGGAGTGACCGTCGCGAAGGAAGTCGATTTGGAAGACGTCTACGAAAACATGGGAGCTCGCATGGTCCGCGAAGTCGCTTCGAAGACGAGCGACGTGGCGGGGGATGGCACGACGACGGCGACAGTGTTGGCGGAAGCCATCTTCAACGAAGGGCTCAAGGCCGTTGTCTCGGGTGTCAATCCGATCCAGCTCAAGCGAGGCATCGAGCAGGCGGTCGAGGACATCAGCGAGAAGATCCGCAAGATGGCGGTCAAAGTGAAGGATAAGTCCGAAGTGGCGAACGTCGCCTCGATCGCTTCCAACAACGATCGCGAGATCGGCGAGTTGATCGCCGAGGCGATGGAGAAGGTCGGCAAGGACGGAGTCATTACCGTCGACGAAGGAAAGAGCCTTCAAACCGAGGTCGAATGGGTCGAAGGGATGCAGTTCGACCGCGGATACCTCTCGCCCTACTTCGTGACCGATCCCAACACGATGCAGTGCGTGTTGGAGGATCCCTATATCCTCGTTTTCGAAAAGAAGATCAGCAACATCAAGGACTTGGTGCCGTTGCTCGAAGCCGTAGTGCAGCAGGGCAAGCCGCTGTTGATCGTCGCCGAAGATGTCGAAGGCGAAGCGCTGGCGACGCTGGTGATCAACCGGATCCGCGGTACCTTCAAGTGCTGTGCCGTCAAGGCGCCCGGTTACGGCGACCGTCGTAAGGCGATGCTCGAAGACATCGCCATCCTGACCGGTGGGACGGCTATCTTCGAGGCGCTTGGCGTGAAACTCGATTCGGTCAAGCTGACCGATCTGGGGCGAGCCAAGAAGGTGATCGTCGACAAGGACAACACGACGATTATCGAAGGTGCCGGGAAGAGCGCCGATCTGAAGGGTCGGATCGAGCAGATTCGACGGGAGATCGAGAACGCCACGAGCGACTACGACAAGGAGAAGCTCGAGGAACGACTGGCCAAGCTGGCCGGTGGTGTCGCCAAGATCAACGTCGGTGCGGCCACCGAAAGCGAAATGAAGGAGAAGAAGGCTCGCGTCGAAGACGCTCTCCATGCCACGCGTGCTGCCGTGGAAGAAGGTATCCTTCCCGGTGGCGGAGTGGCGCTGGTCCGAGCGGCGGCCGCCCAGAAGCCAAGCAGCGACATGGAAGCCGACGAGCGGATCGGGTACGACATCGTCGTACGAGCTTGCCGAGCGCCGTTGACTCAGATCGCCGAGAACGCTGGAAAAGACGGCGGGATCGTCTGCGAAAAAGTCGCCGAAGGAAAAGGAAACTTTGGCTATAATGCGTTGACGGACACCTTCGAAGACCTGGTCAAGGCGGGAGTCATCGATCCGGCGAAGGTCGTTCGCACGGCTCTGGCCAACGCGGCGAGTGTCTCGACGCTTCTGCTGACCAGCGACGCCCTCGTGGCTGAGAAGCCGAAGGAAGAGAAGGGCAAGGGAGGCGGCCCGGATATGGATATGTATTGATCCCGCTCAACCGGGAGTCCGCTTCGGCGGACGCTCCCGACACCATAAACCGCCCGGCCTGCCTCCCCGGCAGGCCGGGTTTTTTCACGGAGATTGGGAACCATGAACGACTCGCCCCGAGCCCGCACGACATGGCGGCAGAGGGTCGTATTGGCTGGGGCGACCCTCATTCTGGCCATCGTCGTCCGTTCCCGGTTTTTCCTGGGCGATCCGCGAGTCCGCGTGTGGGACGCAGTGAGCCTCGAGCGACTCGTGACATCCCTCGCGGCACTTGGTGTCATCGAGGCATTGCAGTTCCTCACGTGTGGAGTTTTCGGGGCGTGGGTGGTGGCCTATGACCGTCGGCGATGGCCGGAAGAACTCCACCGAGCGGCGCGCATGCGCCGAGGTGCGACTGCGGCTGTTTCGGCCGTGGGGCTCGTCGTTGTTGCCTTCGCTCTGGCTCGTTGGCGCATCCCGACGGTTTTAGAACTCGTCCTTCCTCTCACGGGAACGTTACTTGGCGCTTACACCGCTTGGTGGTGGGCGGGAGGCCGCCGAGCACGTCGGTGGCTCGGAGTTCAAGCGGTCGCTCTCGTGATCGCGTTCACCGTCGGCGGCTATTGGATAGCGACACGCGCGATTGAGCCTCGGCCACTGGTGCCTCCACGCCGCCGTGTGACTTCTGCGGAAAAACGCGTCGTCATGAAGAAGCTCGCAGACAGCGAGCAGGGCGATGCCGGAGACCGGAAGGTCGTACTGACAAATGACGACGTAAACATCCTCTTGAGCATGGGATCGGCTCTCAGTAAAGACGGCGCACGCGTTGTGGGCCGTGTTGGAAGCGCCAACGACGGTATACTCCAACTGACCATTCCGCTGGGGCGAAGCGAAGCTGCGTCGCGGTTTCTGAACGCGGAAACCGCTTTGCACGGTTACATCCGCCGAGGCAAGGTGGTGTTTCGAATTCAGTCCTTGCGCATCGGATCGATCGACGTGCCGAAGTTCCTCTTGGGGGCGGTTTCGTTTCTCATCCGCGACTTCGCCCAGCGAGACCCGCAAGTCCGGCAGATTGTTGCGCGCACCGAAATGCTGGTCATTCAAGACGGTCAAGTCACGCTGGCGGGCAACTGGCGGGGGATGCGCAAAGAGATCACCGGACGAGTGATTGCCGAGATGGGCGCCCGGTCGGAACTCGCGAAGGAGACCCGTATCTATGTCCGCCGGCTGCTCGAGCACTGGACTCCTCCGTCCGGTTCTCACGACGGTGACGAGGTTTTCCTGTGGCTCACGCGTCAGGCGTTTCAGTTGGCTGGCGAGCGTATTGCGAAGGGCCATGATCCGGTCGAGGAGAACAGTGCCGCGATCTTAGCTCTGGGGATGCTGGTGGGCCACTCCAAACTCGAGCGTCTGATCGGCGACGTGATGACGCCGGAACTGCGCAAGCTCCACCAAGCCAAGCGTCCCAAGCCGACGATGTACGGACGGTCCGACTGGCCTCGTCACTTTTGGCTCAGTGCGGCCATCGCCGTGTTGTCCAACGAACGAATTGGGCACGCCGTGGGGGTACTCAAAGAGGAACTGGACGCGGGCGAAGGAGGTTCGGGCTTTTCATTTCCCGATTTGGCCGCCGATATGGCAGGAACGCGGCTGGCGACGCTGGCCATTGGCAACCCGTCCACCGCGAAGCGCGTGCAGCAGGGGCTGGCCAAGATCAAGTCGCTGGACGCCGTATTGCCGCCGATTCGCGACTTGCCCGAGGGCCTTTCCGACCGTGAGTTCATCCGACGCTTCGGCAGCGTTGAGGACGAACGCTACCGGCAGATGGTTCGCCAGATCGAGCAGCGACTGAACCAGTGCCGGTTGTTGAAAGAGCGGTGAGCGATAGAGTAACTTGAGTAGGTTGCTCAGATCAGCCGATTAGCTTGTTCGAAACGGCGAAGAATTTCACGAGGCGCTGTGCGAGTCCGTTAATCCCATTGCGGACATCGGCGGGCTCGTTCGCGCTGACGGCGGGTATGCGGGGATTGAGCTGCAGCATGATCATCGACCTTACGCGACGAGTCGGCCGAGCGCGGCCAGCGTAGGAGTCGCGTTCCCATAGTTCCCGGTTCCGCTGATGAAAGTGCGTCCCGCTCTCAGCCAAGGCGTCCCTTTCGAAATCAGCAGCGGATTCGTGGGGTAGCACTGCCCCGGAATCTAGTCCTGCCATTCCAGCTAGATAAGACATCCACCCCCGTCCACGCGGCTACCCGATGCCGAAGTAAGTTCGAATTCGAATCTCTGTTCGCTACCCTCCTTTTGAACGATCACTCGCTGCGGCAGCTTTGAGCAAGGAAGATCTGGCCCGCCAAGCACTGCGAGAAGAAACCTGGTGTACAGCGGAGGAGGATTCTCAGAATACGGGACGTCCTTGGCGGGTGCATGCATCCAATAGAACTCATCATCGCACGGAACGCCGCTTCCCTCTCCTGCACAGACAATCTCTGCCGCTACATCTCTGTCGCCACACTGAATGATGATTCGGTCTCCCGTACCCAGAACTGTTTGTCCATTCAAATGGAGCACGTATCTCTCCCCACACCCCTGTGACAACGTCTACGCGGCAGAATGGAGCAAATTATTCAACGAGAGCGCAAACGCATCTTGGCGTTTACCACCGCCGGTCTCACAATTCAAGACAAGTAACGACGGGATCCCAGTTGTTCTTGTAAGGTTTCATTTCTTCAATGCGACGATGCAGCCTCACGAGTTTGACTTTATCCACCCACGATTTGCACCATCCGTGAACAACTTTCGATGGAACGACATAGACATCTGGCTGGTCCTTTAGCTTCTCCAGGCTTCGCAAGTCGACAAATGCGAAAAACAGATTCGCGTCATTCAGCTTCGCCGACTTGTGTCCGAGGGGAAACTGCAATTCCGTGGGCACTTTTTTCTTTCCTCGTTTACGGACAGCATAATCCGTCGTTTTGACCTGGATGGTCAACGACTTGCTTCCCTGTGTATTGGTCACCAAGATGTCCACGCCTTTTGTGCCTGCACGAGGAAGTGCCGCAACGAGTCCGAGACAGGAAAGCTGGTACACAACAAAATGTTCGCCAGCCGTACCCGTCAGACTGGAAGGAATCTTCGGCATAAGATCTACTCCGCGGGTCATGAGCTTGTCGCGATTCTCGCTCTACTGCAAGTCGAACGGAGGGCGGCTAAGAATCATGCGTAGCGTCGCAGTGCGCGGTCCCAACGATGTGTTCCAGGATCATACCTGTGCCGATCATCGACCGACAAACAGTAGAGCGACTCCCGAAATTCTTCGTCGCATGACTGATCGAACCTCGCTAGGCGGACGTCCATCACTATGGCAACTTCGCGATCGCATGTAAACCACCAACAGTGTGCGGGAATCGACGAACCTGAATTGCTACGATCCATTAGCCGAAGCCTGCACGACGGCTGCGACACGCTCAGGAACGGGGGCATAGGTAGGATCGACAGATGACGACCGTCGCCATGGGGAGAAATCCGACGCTGGCGACTAGGGCCGTCATGAGGACCGGTCGCAGGCGCACCAGAGCGGTCACCCGCGCGGCTACATTGGTTGCGGTCCGACTGCTATACTACGAGAAAGGTGCTTGGTGATTCAGCATGACACCTGACGTTCTATCGGCGGGTTACCGCAGTTGTTGAGCAGGTGAGCGTGCCACTGCCTACTCGAGCGTCTGTGGCAAGCCAACAGGGTGTGCGCAGGCAGAATGCTGGTTCCATGAAGCTTCGAATCTACACTGACACATCGGTTCTGGGTGGTTGTGAAGACGACGAGTTCCGTGAACCATCGCGACGCCTGCTTGAGGCGTTTCAGCGGGGCAAGCTGACTTTGGTATTGTCCGAACTCACGCTCCGTGAACTGGAGACCGCTCCCGAGGGAGTGAGGACCGTCCTCGTGGCAGTGCCGAGTGGCCACGTCGAAACTCTTGTGTTGTCCCGAGAGGCGAAGGAACTCGCGGACGCCTACATCGCGGAGGGTGCCATCGGATCTCGCATGCGGGCGGACGCTCTACACATTGCCATGGCATCGGTCGCCCGGGTCGATGTGCTCGTAAGTTGGAACTTCAAGCATATCGTGAACCTGAAGCGAATTCATGCCTACAACGCCGTTAACCTCAAGGAAGGCTATCCGCTTCTTGAGATTCGAACTCCTAGGGAGATTCTGGATGATGAGTAAACCTTCCAAGAAATTCGATTGCGTTCTGAGTATGCGTAAGGTTCGGGACAAGCTTAGCGTCGAAATCGAGGGCATGAGCTACGACGAGCTGTTGAAGTGGCTTCGCACCCACGAATATACCGACCCGCTCCTTCAACGTCTGGCCAAGAAGGCTGCTCAACACGGCGATTCCGCAGACTCGCGTGCATCCGAAGGCGGATCGCCAAGGCGTTGAACTTGACGCGGGTAACAAAACCCGCCGATGCAGTTCTCATCGTCCGGCGTATGGCTTGTGGGCTGGAAACCCTGTAATCGCGTTGTTGAGTGTTGGGCAAGGCTTCCGTTGTCCTATTCACCCCTTGGCGCGAACCAGGGGTAGATCGCCGGTACGACGAAGGCGGTTAGGAGTGTCGAGGTAACGAGACCTCCGATGACGACCGTCGCCAACGGCCGCTGGATCTCGGCGCCTGCCGTCGTCGCCGTCGCCATGGGGAGAAAGCCGAGGCTGGCGACCAGGGCCGTCATGAGGACCGGTCGCAGGCGCACTAGAGCGGTCTCTCGAGCCGCCTCGCGAGCCGACCGGCCAGACGCTCGTTGCTGCTCGGCACCGCTCACCCAAACCAGCCCATTGAGCACGGCCACGCCGAACAGGGCGATGAAGCCGACGCCCGCCGAAATGCTGAAGGGCATCCCGCGCATGGCCAACGCCAGCACACCTCCGCACGCCGCCATCGGCACGGCGAAGAAGATCAGCAATGCCAAACGGACCGATCGGAACGTGGTGTACAACAGCATCCAAATGATGAGCAGGACGAGCGGCGTAATGAGACTCAGTCGGAGACTCGCCGACTGCAGGTTTTCGAAGTCACCACCCCACTCGATGCGATACCCCGGCGGCAGGGGAACTTCGCGCGCAATGCGCCGTTGAGCTTCGGCCACAAACGTGGCAACGTCGCGCCCCCGCACATTCGCCTGAATAAACGTCCGCCGCTGGCCCCCTTCATGTTCGATACCCGGGGGCGACTCTTCCAAAACGACTTCTGCCAGGTCGCCGACAACGATCGTGTCGTCTCCTACTTGGCGGACTGGGACACGTTTCAGTCTCTCGACGTCCTGACGCCAATCCTTGGGAAGACGTACGGTCAACGGAAAGCGGGCTCGCCCTTCGTAGATGCGTCCGACGGGAAGGCCGCCGGCGGTTGCCACGACGTCCATCAGTTGCCGTGCGGACACTCCATACCGAGCCAGCTGGTCGGGGAGAGCTCGGATGGTCAGCGTCGGAACATTGGCCTGATAGTCGGCCTTGACGTCCACCGCCCCGCGTACGGTCCGGAGGACCCGTTCGATCTGCTTGCTCTTGGTAGCCAGTACCGATAGATCATCACCATAAAGCAGCACTGCCACGTCTGCTTTGACACCGGCTACCAACTCGTCGACCCGCATTTCGATCGGCTGGGTGAACCCGAAGGCGACCCCCGGCACTTCCGCATTCAGGCGAGCGGAGATCTCCTCGATCAACTCATCGCGTGTCTTCGCTTTCGGCCACGATTCGGGGGGATGCAAAATGACCCACACATCGCTCTGGTGGACTCCCATCACATCGTTCGCGATCTCCGGCCGACCTGTCTTGCAAAAGACCGTCTTGACTTCCGGGAACTTGCGGAGAATTTTTTCGATGCGCGTCGACATGGCGATCGAGTCCTCGAGCGACGCGCTGGGAAGACGCACGGCTTCGATCAGGAGGTCCCCTTCGTCGAGTCTCGGCATGAACTCGGCACCCAGGTTCATCGCGATCGGCACGGTGAGGCCCAACAGAGCCAAGGCGAGGCCGACGGTGAGCCACGGACGGGCGATCGCGCCTCCGACCCACGGCCGATACAGCCATTTGATCCAGCGCACCAGCGCCACGTCCTTTTCTACGGTCGATTTGGGCAGGGCCAGGTACGCCAACACCGGCATAAGCGTCAGGGAAAGGACGAGGGAGCCGGCGAGTGCGAAGAGGACCGTGAGTGCCATCGGGCGGAAGAGTTTCCCTTCGCTTCCCTGCAGCGCCAGGATCGGAAGATAGACGACGGCAATGATCAATTCCCCGAACATCGTCGGCTTGCGCACCTCGACCGCCGCATCGCGGATCAAGGCCATCCGGGGCTTCGAGCGGCCGAAGTGCGCCACGTGCCTCATGCAGTTCTCCACCATGATCACCGAGCTGTCGACGATGAGACCGAAATCGATCGCTCCCAGACTCATGAGGCTGGCGCTGATGCCGGCCCATGCCATCACATTCGATGCGAACAACATCGATAGCGGAATCGCCAGGGCTACAATCAGGCCTGCACGAAAGTTGCCCAGCAGAAGAAAGAGGACGACGATGACGAGCGTGCCTCCTTCGAGCAGGTTTTTCAGCACGGTGTGGAGGGTCCGGTTGATGAGCTCGGCGCGATCGTAAATCACTTCGATACGGACTCCCGGGGGGAGTGACCGTTCGATGTCGCGCAGATAACGCTTGACGTCCTCGACGACGGTGCGCGAGTTGGCTCCAAGCAGCATCATCGCCATCCCAGTGACGGCTTCGCCGCGACCATCCCGCGTAACGGCTCCCTGGCGTGTCATCGGTGCCGTCGTGACGCGCGCGACATCGGCAACGCGGACAGGCGCCCCGTGGCCACGATCGGGAAGCGCCACTTGTCCGATCTCGCTGATATTCCGAAGGAGTGCCTCGCCTCGAATGAAGCGTTGTTCTCCCTCATGCACGAGGTATCCGCCGCCGGCGTTCAGATTCGTGTCGGCGAGAGCTTCGAGAATGTCTCCCATGGCCAGCCCGTAGTCGGCCAGCATATCGGGATCGACCTGCACTTCGAACGTCTGGTAGTAGCCGCCCATCGTGTTGACTTCCGTGACGCCTGGGCACTGACGCAGACGCGGTGCGATCTCCCACTCGAGGATCGTCCGGAGTTCCATGGGCGAGTAGGCTTCCCCTCGCACTTCGAATTGCAACACTTCCCCCAGCGCAGTAGTCAGCGGTCCCAACTCGGGATCGCCTCGGTCGCCCACTTGCGACTTCGCCTCCACGAGCCGTTCCTTGACTAGGTTGCGAGCGTGATAGATGTCGGTTCCTTCTTGGAACACGACGGTCACGACCGACAAACCAAGTTTCGAGACGCTGCGGATTTCTTCCACGTCAGGCAATCCGCCCATGGTTGCTTCGACGGGATAGGTGATGTAGCGCTCGACTTCTAGCGGCGAGAGGGCTCCCGCTTCGGTGATGACCTGGACCTGCACGTTCGTGAGGTCCGGCACCGCATCGATGGGAAGGTGGACGGCGTGGTAGATCCCAAAGGCTGCCACGAGTCCCACGAGAATGATGACGAGGAGTCGATTGTCGAGGCAGATTTCGATCAGACGCGTCAACATCGTCAATCCCCCTCGCGGTCCAACAACAGTTCCGATTTCAGAAAGAACGCGCCGTGTGACACAACGTGGTCGCCTTCCTTCAGATCGCCTTCGACGGCGACCCACCCTCCTGATTCCGTGCCGAGGTGCACGTCGACGCGATGATACACTCCCGGTTTGACTTCCCGGAACACGAACGTCTTGCCTTCGTGACGCTGGATAGCTGTTTCCGGGACGGCGAGAGCTCGCTTGCCGGTCGAGAGGGGAACGTCGACCCACGCGAACATGCCGGGTCGAAGGTAGCCATCGCTGTTATCCACCGTCGCCACGAGTGGCAAGAAATGGCCGTCGGAAGCGACTTGAGTACCGACAAACTTCACGGATGCCTTCCAGTTGCGGTCGGGAAAAGCGGGAACACGAAACTGGACTTCTTCACCGGCTTCCAGACGCACGGCGCCCCATTGCCGCTGGTGGATTCTCGCCGTTAACCAGAGTCGTCCGGGATCAGCGATGCGCATCAATGTCTCACCTAGTTGAACACGGAGCGCTTCGGCGCACGACAGATCGGCGACCGTGCCGTCGAAGGGGGATCGGAGTTTGTAATGGGCTAGGGAGTTTTCTTCGCCATCGTCGTGTTTTCCAAAGGGTCCCAGCAAGAGCTTCAGTTTCTCCTGGCGGGCTTCCAGACGGCGCTTCGCCAGTTGCAGTTCGGCCTCCGCGACTGCCACCTTCTGCCGCGTATCGAAGAGGACCTGATCCAATGCCGAACGAAAGGCTGCCGCCGCGCGCTGCCGCCGCCCCAGTCGCTCTTGAAAGATCCGGCCGCTGAGAGCCCCTTGAGCTTCGAGTTGGCGGCTCTGTTCCACGATCTGTTCCGCTAACCGGAGTTCTACATACGCGTGCATGATCGCTTCGCGTTGCTCTCCGAGTGTCCGCTTGGCAAATTCTGCTTCCAAGGATTCGATCGGCTTGTTCTCTTCGATGGCCTCGATCAGGTCCTCCACGTTGCGATAGACCGTTTGCTCCCACGTGTAGCGAGTCTGGGCCAGTTTGACTTGAGCCTGCGACTCGAGCACCTCGTTGCGCGCCAGCGCAATGGCGCCACTCGAAAGCTCGACCAGCACATCTCCTGCATGGACCGTCTGCCCTGGTAGGACGTGAACCTGCTCAACGACGCTGTCGACCGGAACCTTGATCTCCACATGTTTCAGCCGGTCGTATTGCAGCATCCCCGGTACCGTCGCCGTCTGCCGCAGGTCCCGCGTCTGGACCTGTTCCGTTGTGATCCCGGCCGCCTGGCGCTTGGGAAGGGGAAGTGAGACTTCGCGCGGGAGAGGCCCCGTTGCCACTTCGGGCGCTGCGCTCTCCTCCGCATGCGGACTTAGCGCGTGTCCCCCCCAGAATCCGGCGGCAGCCAAAGCCGCGACCAACAGGAGGCTCGCGGCGCGGCGCACGCGCGCGATAAGACCATGCCATAAACTTTTCGCGCTCGAGGCACGAGTCTGTTTTACTTCCGACGCCATCGTTCGACCTCGTCCAAGGATTCTTGCCGCGGGCGTACTTTGGCCCGATTCCGCTACCATCCACTGTCGCGCGAGTCGCCGATTTGTGCGGCGAGGAGGGGCGAACGGCGCAAAGGCATGGCGACCCTCTCAACCTGCACCGCCAGCGCACAACGGCACCTGCGACAATGACTCGGCAGGTGGTTGTTCCGACGAAGAGCGTCAGATCAAATCAGAAACCGCTGAAGCAGCGCGCGGGCCTTGGCCGGGGAAAGCTCGTTCGGCCGACCGTCAGGAGGGTGGGGCGGAACGGGGCTGAGCACGGCATCGAGCCACAGATCGGCACCGAGGAGCACCGGGACATCCTCAAGCGTCAGCCAGGACACAAGAATGTCAGCAGGCAGCTCGATCGGCAGAGATAGTGTCGCCCCTTTGCAGATGCACGCCGACTCGTTCTCGCACGAAGTTCCATCCGGCGAGATCGGGGACTCGGTGGTCGTATGGACGCGAACCGCATCCCGCGCATGCGAGACAACTCAGTGCGAATACGCACCAAGGACCACGAAAGCCAGTAGTAAAGAAAGGGGACGACTGTGCATAACGTGTCAGGACTTGTCCGAATCGGAGGGAACGCCGGCCTGGGCGCCGCCAGCAAGGATCAACGCCGATCGGCCATCGTATTCGGAACTCTCGGTGGGAAACGTCGGAACGCCCTTGACCACGCGAGTGGCTTGGCGGCCCTGTTTTCAGTGTAATTGCGCGGCCCGGGTGCTGCAAGTCACGGAGATTCGTGGCGGTAGGCGATGATTCGGACCTTCTCCAACGTGACGAGGCCTTCGCCGATCATGGCGTCAAGCTTGGGGAGAAACTCGGCGATCCGATCCGGCCGGTCGACGATTTCGATAACGACCGGCAGGTCTTCGGAGAGTCGGAGGATCTTGGCGGAGTGGATTCGGCTGTGCGCTCCAAAACCGAGGATCCCTCGAAGCACGGTGGCTCCCGCCAGTCCCGCCTGACGAGCCTCCTGCACGATCGCCTCATAAAGCGGCCGGCCGTCGCACCGGTCGCTCTCACCAATAAAGATCCTCAACAGCTCGGCTTCTCCGGACAGTTTCATGGTGCTTTCCCTTCCCGCGACGCCCGAGGTTTCCGCCGAGGCGACTTCTCCGACCCGGGTTCGTGGTATGCGAACGGAGCCGCCTCTATGACTCTTGTCACCGGTAACCGTTTAGCCGCCTGAAGTTCGAATGGGCGAAAATGAGGGATTCCGTATGTTATGAAACAGAGAAACACTGAGAGCACGGAGAGAGAGTCTCACCAAAGACTCCGTGTCCTCTGTGCCTCTGTGTTTCCCTTCCACTCCTCTTTGTATCCGTTCACCATTCGATGCGTTCCATCCATCGCACTTCAATGGGAGCTCGTCATGGCAGTTTTCCCAGGCTACGAGTGTTTCAAACTGCTTCGTTCTTCTTCGGCCAAACCGTTGCTACCGTCCAAACCATCCTGCGAGCCAGATTCCCGCAAAGAGCGCCGCGATTCCCACACTGTTCTGCGCTAGGACATTCGCCATGGCAACGCTCCACTGGCCGTCCCGTACGAATTGGCCGCTTTCGAACATATAGGTCGAGAACGTTGTAAACGCTCCCATGAACCCTACGAGTACGATCGTGCGTGCCTGGCTCGAAATCACCCCCCGCTCTTCGGCTAACGACCAGACGAGCGCGAAGAGGAGACAGCCAGCGGCGTTGACGGCCAGCGTCCCCCACGGGAATGCCGAGCCCGCCCATCGGTGGACCAGACCACTGAGCCCGTAGCGGGCGATCGTTCCAAGCGACCCGGCCAACGCAATCCAGAGCAGCCGTTGCCACCATTCCATGTCAACGATCCTCGGAGCGTTTCTCGAAGTAAGGCAACGGGCCGCCACCCGTCTCCTTCCACCATGCCAGAACACGGCGACGCAATTCGTCCATCCGGCGACGTTGGTCGGGCTGATCTGCCAAGTCCTTCAGTTCATATGGATCCCGTTGAAGGTCGTACAAGTCCTCATCGCCGGCTTGGCGCGTTGGAAACTCGGTCAGGATATGCTGGATCCGGAAGTAGTTTCGGTTGCGGTCGGCCGTCACGTCTTGCACGTACAAGATGTATTTCCAGCGGCGGGTCCGGCAGTAGAGGGCGTAGACGTCGCGCTCGGGGCGCTGGTCATCGCGAGTCGCAAATGCGGGATAGATCGCGCCGAAAAGATACTCACGGCTTTCCGCGGGCCGACCTTCGATCCTTGGACGCAATGAACGTCCGGCTGCCGTTGTGGGAACCTCCACACCCGCGTAGTCCAGGATCGTCGGATAGAGGTCGAGTGTGCTGACCAAGTCATCAAAGCGGCGGCCGGCGGCGATCTTCTTCGGCCAGGAAAAGAAAATGGGGGTTCGAACACCTTTTTCGAACGGCGAACCTTTGGACACGAGTCCGTTGCACCATCCGTTGTCGATGACGAAAACGTAGAGTGTACGCTCGTGCTCGCCAGCGGAACGCATCTTATCGATGAGTTGGCCGACGCCGTCGTCGAGCCACGCGTCCATCGCATAGCTCGTCATCTCGAGATCTCGAAACCCGCGGCGTTGGCGACGCGGCAGATCCGGCCTCATAGGGATGTGGTCCACACGGCCTCGCATGTAAGGAGGAATCGGCATCTGCTTGGCATCATAGAGGGCTCGATACCGCTGCGGAGGATTGTGCGGTGTATGGGGAAGTTTGGGAGCCCACCAGATGAACATCGGCTGCTTGCCCGCATGAGCATCGATGAAGGCGAAGAGGGATTCTTGCGTCTTCCGGACAAATGTACCAGCCGTCTTGCCCTTGCCATGCGTGAAGCCCATCTCCCGCGGATTACCTTCCCAATACTTCCCTTCGACATACGTGGCATAGCCGGCTTGTCGCAGCAGATTGGGGAGCGAGTTGTCGGGGGCCAGTTTCTTCTTGCCATAGTTGTAGTAGATTCCGCTTTGATGAGGCCATCGACCGGAGAGGAAACTAGCGAGTGTCGGATGGCAGCGGGACATCGGCAGGTGCGCCGTCGTGAAGACCGTTCCGGCACGAGCCAGCCGGTCCAAGTTGGGCGTGTGAACGAACGAGTTGCCCATGAATCCGAGGTGCTCGTAGTCCTGATCGTCCGAAATCAATAAAACGATGTTCGGACGCTCGCGAGTCTCTTCCGCGGTCAGCGGGCGAATGACGAGTCCCATGGCGAGTGCCGCCACAACTCCCGCAATGCCCATCGCTCGGGTCAGCACGCTAGGTGACCGGATGGAGTCACACACGGGCCATGAAGAAAATGATTTCGGGGAGTGCATTGTGGAATCCTGTGAGACGTGAGGATGGAGCGGATCCGATGCGACGAAACTCGGTTGGTCCCTCGAGTGACCATGTTGTGTCATCAACGTGCCTTCGAGTTCAACAGTGGAGAGGAACGAGTGCGAGCAGGAGCGGAACCGAACAGCCGCATCACTGTCATTCCTGAATCTCGTGGACATAAAGCCGCTTGCCGTGCTCGTCGCAGAATTCAAAACGCAGTTTCGCCGGTTCGCCGTTGGCACTCGGCAGGGCTGTCACCAGCAGAAACCCTCCAGACGGCGTCTTCTGCGTATACACTTGCCGAATCGTTGCGTCGGGGTCGGTCGACTTGGGATCTCCGGGTTTGCGTCCGAGTCGAGCGTTGGCATCGACGAGAGCTCCGCAGGAGAACTCCTGAAGGCCAGTGGGATCGATGGAATGGTACTGCCAGTGCCGGTCGCCACAGACGAAGTAGACGTGCTGGCGGTCCAATCCCGTTTCGCGGAGCCACCGAAAGAACGCATCCCGCTCGTGCCGGAACCCACCGATGTCGCAGTGGTTGTCCGTCTTTCTCAAGTCGTCCGGACCGATCAGCGGGGTGGGGGAAACAATGATCTTGAATGTGGCATCACTGGAGCGAAGCGTCTCCTGCAGCCACGCTCGTTGCGTCTGGCCCCAAATCGACTTTCCCGGGCCGTCGGGCATGGCATTGGGACTGCGATAGATGCGCCCCTCGAGCAACCAGATCTGCAAATCGCGACTGACGCGGTAGGTGCGGTAGGTCTTGCGTTCTTTCTCGCTGCCGTGAGGCCCGTAAGGAAGTTGTTCCCACATCACGCGTTGGGCCAACTCGGGTGATGGATCATAGTCCCCCGTGTTGTCGCAATCATCTTTGCGGTAATCGTGGTCGTCGACTTCCCAGTACGTCGGCACGACTTCGAAGAGAGACCGATACCGCGGCTGCACAAATTGTTCGTGCCACTTTCGACGCATGGCCTTCAGTGTCTTGGCGCGACCCTCGACGGGCGTATCGTAGTAGACATTGTCGCCTGTCCCAATGAAGAAATGAGGTTTCTCGCGACGCAACGTCTTGAGGGCCGGGTAACCGAGCTCTTTATCAGGGCCTTGGTACGGGGCAGGAAGCTCGATGTTGTTCTGCTCGAGGTGCCGTTTGCGATCGATCCGGGAGTCGCCATGGAACTTCGCATAGTTCATGCCGGTCACGACCGCGAAGGTGACGGGCACCGCTTGGGCTGGTCCCGGCAGAGTTCGAAAAGTGGCTTGAGGCCCTCGTGTCCACTCCCCTGTGCGACTGGCGATGCGCGTGCGACACAAGTATGTCGTTCCCGCTCGCAATCCCGTGAATTCGACCCTCGCGATGTAATCGTAAGCTTCCACTGCCTTTTTCCGAAGCGTCTTGGCGGTTCGCGGGTTGACCGGAACCGCGCTGGCCACGGTGATCGGCTGGACAGTGAACTCGACCTCTCCTTCCATCCCGGGCACATCCCCGTTGACAAGGTGGTCGGTTCGACAGAGGCGCAACTGCACGATGGCACTGAATGGCGTCACTTCACCTACGAGGATGCCCATCGGCGTCTTTGGATACTTGGGTTCGAGCGGCCCGGGGTCCCCCGGCAACGTCTGGGCTTTCAGGCTGAGTGGACTGACAGCCAAGCCCGTGAAGAGAAGCCCGAGCCATATCGGAATAAGAAGCCGAGTGTGCCACAGGCGGCTTCGGTCGAATCGTGGGAGAGTCATGCTAACGCACCCTTTCGATGGCGATCGCCACGGCGTTGCCTCCCCCCAGGCACAAAGCGGCAACGCCTCGCCGAACCTGGCGGCTCGACAGGGCATGCATCAGCGTCACCAAGATGCGAGCTCCGCTGGCGCCCAAGGGGTGGCCCAGGGCGATGGCACCGCCATGGACGTTGAGTTTTTCCGAGGGAATTTCCAGTTGGTTCTGGCAGGCGATCAGCTGCGCGGCGAAAGCTTCGTTGATCTCGAACAAGTCGACTTCGCCTACCGACCAGCCCGTCTTTTCCAGGACGCGCCGAATGGCGGGAACCGGGGCGATGAAGAGTTCGCGAGGAGGGACGCCGCTCGTCGCTGTCGCCGCGATCCGTGCCACCGGACCGCCGGCGATGCGTTCGGCCGCCTCGGCGTCACTGACCAGGAGGCTCGCAGCGCCGTCGCTTAGCTGTGAGGCATTGCCCGCCGTGACACAGCCATCGGAACGGAAAGCTGGACGCAGACCCGCCAGCGATTCCACACTGGTCTCCCGACGAGGCCCTTCATCGTCGGTGACCGTTACGGCTCGCTTCCCGCGCCCTGCTTCGACAGGAAGGATTTCTGCACGGAAACGTCCCTCTGTCTGGGCTTCCACAGCGCGCTGGTGACTGAGCGCCGCCCACTCGTCCTGAGCCCTGCGCGAAACGCCGTAGTCGGCAGCCGTCTGCTCGGCCAGCTCCCCCATGACGACATCTTCGTGGGCGCACCACAGGCCATCCTTCAACAAGGCATCTTCGGCCGTCTGGTGTCCGAATTTCCAGCCTTGCCGCACGCGAGGCAGCAAGAAGGGAGTTTGGCTCATGCTCTCCATGCCGCCTGCGAGGATGGCTCGAGCGTCCCCCGCGCGGATCGCTTGGTCCGCAAGCATCACTGCCTTGAGGCCCGAACCGCAGACCTTGTTGATCGTCAGGGCGGGGACGGCCGGCGGGAGTCCTGCGGCGAGCGCAGCCTGGCGAGCCGGCGCTTGGCCGACGCCCGCCATCACGACCTGTCCCAGGATCACTTCGTCGATCTGATCAGGCTCGATGCCGCTTTTCTCGAGGTTACCCCGGAGCGTCACGGCGGCCAGAGCGGGAGCGGACACCGAGGCCAGCGATCCCAGAAACCGCCCGATCGGCGTGCGCAGCGGCACAGACAGAAAAACGTCACTCATGCCCGACTCCTCTGGTCAATAGTCGACACGGCGCACCAGCTTTTTCAGTTTGGGAAGTTGCTCCTTCTTCGCCGCCTCGCTAAGCGGATTCCCTTTGAGGAAGATATTGAGGAACGGAGCGAAACGACCACCCTGCTGCCGGTCCTTCTCTGCCATGGCGATCAGCACAGACAGGTCCGTGATCTGGTTTTCCTCGAGCAGCAGATACTTGAGCTCCCGGAGGTTCTGGAGGGGCGTTAAATCGGCGATCTTGTTGTGCCTCAAGTCCAACGAGGAAAGCCATCGCAACTGTGCCAACGGCTGTATCGACTCGATTTGATTGTGGTCGGCGTAGAGCGACCAGAGTTTTTCCAGCTTGGCAACCGGCCCTAGGTCGCTGACTCGGTTGTGCGACAGATAGAGCGACCGAAGTGCGGTCAGACCACTCAGCGGTTTCAGGTCAGCCACCTGGTTATGGGAGATGTCGAGATACTGAAGCCGCTCGAGACCCGCCAGGGGTGCCAGATCCCGAATTTGGTTCTTTGCGAGGCTGAGCGACTGGAGGCTCTTCAAGCCTGCCAGCGGCTTGAGGTCAGCGATCTCATTCCCTTCGAGGTCGATCAAGGCCAACGAGCGGCACTTCTCCAGGCCGGTCAGGTCACGGATGCCCGCGCCTTTGGCCTCAAGGACCGAGATATTAGCGACATCTTTCTCCGTCAGCGGCTTATCGTTGTCTCGCTTTTCGAAGACATACTTGCGGACCGCCTTTTCCAAGTTCTTGTCGGGGAAGAGGTCGCCGGCGACAGCCAGCGGCGCAGCGATTCCCCAGAGCACTCCCACCAGGCCAAGTGTGCGCAACATCATCGAATCCTCCCATGGTTCGGCCCAGACAGAATCGGAAAATCGGTGTTCGAGGTAGGTCCGTTTCAGGTCTTAGGACCATTGTAGTCGGCACCACCCCAGCCCGGCAGCGTGCCGGGCTCGCGGAGCAGCCGACCGGTGGTGGATTGATGCGCGAGCCTTCTCAGATTTCGCTCGGCCTCCCTCCCATTTTGCGGGGCCGGTGGGTGTCCAACCGGTCCGCCTGGCGATTTCCCTGGTTTTCGGACAGGATGCTCCGATTTGGTGGCACCGGGGAAGTACAATGGAAAGAAAAGACGGCGACGTCCGCCCTGTGCGGGCGCAGAGCCCGATCTGGGGGAGTTTTTCACGATGCGCAAGACCGAGACACGACGCGAGGCTGGCACGCCCCGTGGGTTGGCCGACCGCCTGTTCGCGATCGACGTGCGCACGCTGGCGCTCTTTCGGATGCTGATCGCGGCGGTACTCATCTTCGACATCGGCGGACGCTTGCGCGACGCGGCGATGATGTATGGTCCGGGTGGTGTCATGCCGCAGGACCTCGTGCGGACGACGTATTACGCTTCGGGGTGGAACTGGTCGCTCTACTTCCTGAACTCCAGCCTCTGGTTCCAGGAGTTGCTCCTGATCAGTACGCTCGCGGTTGCTCTCTTGCTGGGACTGGGTTGGAAGACACGCCTTCAGACGATTCTCGCGTGGATCTTGATCGTGTCGTTGCACCAGCGAGGTCCTTTGCTGGTGACTGGTGGCGACGTGCTACTGAGTCTGCTTCTGCTTTGGAGCATCTTCTTGCCGCTGGGAGCCACCTGGTCGATCGACGCCCGGGGCGGACCCAAACACACCGGACGTCATCTCTCGGTCGCTTCGGGGATGATCCTCCTGCAGATGGCGATCATGTATTTCTACACGGGCGTTTCCAAGTCGAATGACGTTTGGTTTACGGGAGCCGCACTGGCGAACATCTACGAGTACGACTTGGTGACGCGTCCATTGGGACGTTGGCTCCTGCAGTTTCCCCTTCTCCTTCAGTGGGCAACCTGGGCGACGTTGACACTGGAGTTGGTCGGGCCACTGCTGATTTTTTCACCCTGGCGAACCGCGTTGCTTCGCCGGTGGACTGTTGCGGCTTTTTTCTTCCTGCACGTGGCGATCGAATCGACGATGCGCGTCATCGTCTTTTCGTTCGTGAGCATGACAGGGCTGAGTCTCTTTGTCTCCTCGGACTTCTGGGAATCGAAGGCGGGCCGGCGTCTGGGATCATGGTTGGATCGCGTGTTCGGATTGACCGGCGAGGAAGCCGAGGCAGCTACGACACGCGGAGTATTTCCCTTACCTCGCTGGGTCAACGTGGGCGTGGCGATCTTGGCTTTGGTGGTCTTTGCCATCAACGTGCCGTTTTTGTGGAAAGGAGGCCGGTTCGTCCACGAGATGCCGTGGGCTGCCAAACGCGTGGGAGAACTTTTGGCGTGCGTGCAACGCTGGGACATGTTCGCCACGCCCCGTTTCGGCGATTTTCGGATGGTGGCGATCGGGACGAGGCCGGATGGCACCGAGATCGATCTGCTACGAGATGGCACTCCCGTCCGACTCGAGGATCCCGACGAGCTTCGCACGACAGCGCGCACTCCCCGGTGGCTCGGGTTGTACTACGATCTGGCTCGCAACGACCAACACCTCTTTCGACGACCGTTCGCCCGTTACCTAATGCGTCAATGGAATCGCAGACGCCGGGCCGACGAACAAGTCGAGTTCGTGCAACTGGTCTTGCTGGTGAGGCCGAAACCTTCGCTGATACTAAAATCGCCAAGTGCGCATCCGTCCGAATATGCTTTCATCATGGTTCCGGAGGATCAACGCGACAGCCGGCGTGCATGGACGATTGTTCTGGACGTCTACGATCCGCTCGTCGAAGGGACGTATGTGAATGGCTTCAAGGAGGGGCTCTTTATCGTGCGGCATGCCAACGGCCGTAAGGCGTCAGAAGGGAGGTACCACCGAGGCGTGCCGGTCGGTGAGTGGACCTATTGGGATGAGTCGGGGCATCTCGAAGGTCGCGGAGTCTATCGCGACGGCGAGATGGACGGGCGTTGGGAGTTGTACTTCGACGGTCGCCGAGAGGAAGTGTGGTTTCACCGAGGCCGCCCCATCCCGCCTCCGACGAGCCAAGGAAAAACGGCGCGCCTAGGCAGTGACCGCACCGTGGCCGCTGACAAGTGACATGTCCGTTCCCTCCAGCTACGATCATCCTTCTCCCGGCCGCGAGGACTCGGCACGCAGCTCTTCCGACGAACTGCAGAAGGAAGATCCTTGCGGAGACCACAGGCGCCGAAGCAACGCAAAGTGGATCGTCGGGCTGATCGTACTACGGTGTTTCCAGCTTCTGAATACTACGTGCACGGTTGGCCTGTTGATGCTGGTTGTGCGGCCCATTCACCGCCACTACTCGGTGGCTTCTGTCGGGTATTGGCTGATCGCCCTGGCCGTCGCCACTTCGATGTTTGCAGCGATGGAGGCCATTTGCGCATTGGGACTGGCAAAACGCGTCAGCGGAATGCTCCACTTCGGCGCAATCGCCGAGTTGCCACGAGATATTCTCAGCCCCGGCACGACTATTCTCGCCTCGGCAACCAACACCGTGGTTGCCGTCTTGAGTATACCGCTGGCGGCGGCTGTGGCGTGCTTGTTGGCAGGCACGGAACTGTCGACAAACGACCTGATCGTTGTGGCGATGGCCGTGGTCGGTCAAGTCGCGTGCGGCCTGCTGGCCGGTATTCGCGAAGTTCACATTTCCGGAAGCTCGGTGTGGACCAAAACATTCCTAGGGCTTTCTGTCGAGATTCCCGTTCGCCAGGTCTCTGACATCAGCGTCTCCACACCGAAAGCCAAGCCCTATGTTTCCGTGCTCGAGATTCGCGCGTGGCGCTATTGGATATGCTTTCTGGTAACGAACCCACTGACAATGATCGACCGCGAGGAAAGGCGTCATCGTGAGATCCATTTCTCGTGACGTAGATTCGCAGTAGCTCACGCTTTCCAGCTACGTAGGTCAGGCTTTCTAGCCTGACGGAATTACCGCAACGCGTTGGGGCAACGTAAATCACGCTTTCCAGCCTGACGAAATCTCTCGCCAAGCCGCCAAGAGCGCAGAGGAGATTTCATAGAATGAGAATGGAAAGCTGGTTAGAGAACTGCGCGCAGTCGTGAAAAACTTGCACGCTTACATAGATTGGGAGGGCGAGGCTCCCGCCGAGCCGCCAGGTGTCACACAACTATCACCACGTGTAGTAGAAACACGCACACAATGGTTTCCCGGTAATGCCACTCGGATGTGCCGCCTGAGCTGAATCCCGATTTCCTGCTCCCTTTCCGATACTTTCTTTGCGTCTTCGCGTCTTTGCGCGCAAAAGAAGCCTCGCGCAAAGACGCCAAGGC
>WFWZ01000049.1 GCA_015490875.1 Planctomycetaceae bacterium | reverse complement strand
CTGCTGAGGTGAACTGCTTTTGCCGGGCGGACGGCCTTTCGATATGATGGAGAAGCCAAGCAAGCCTGGCTCGGCACGCGGGGCGGAACCGCACCAAACAACGAGAGGCGATCATGAGTCCATCACTATCAAGACGCGTTGTTTTCGGTCTCGGAGTCGGAGTTGTTCTCCTGCTGTGCTGTGGGAGCGGCTGTCAGCGGAAGGACACTCCGGCTGCCTTGGAGTCAATCGACGAAGCGACGGGACTGGCGGCGATCACACCGACGAGCTTGACGGATGATGACGCGTCGCCCGAAGACCCTTCTGCGTCTCAAACCGACGAGAACGATCCGATGGAAAGTCCCAAGCCCACGCATCCGTTTCCTCGCCGCACCAAGGCCCCCGAGTTCCCGCGAGGATTCGAATGGCTCAACACGGCCGGGCCCATGCGTTTGCACGATCTCCGAGGCAAGTTCGTGCTGCTCGATTTCTGGACCTACTGCTGCATCAATTGCATGCACATTTTGCCGGAACTCAAGAAACTCGAGCGGAAATATCCCAACGAACTGGTCGTCATCGGCGTCCACTCTGCGAAGTTCACGACGGAAAAGGATAAGGAGAACATCGCTTCGGCGATTCTGCGTTACGAGATCGAGCATCCGGTGGTCGTGGATGAGAACCACAAGATCTGGGACAGTTATCAGGTTCGAGCCTGGCCGTCGCTTCGCGTCATCGATCCTCAGGGCAATCTGATCGCCGGCCACAGCGGCGAGATTACCTTTGAAGCGCTCGATGCGTTTTTTCAGCGAGCCATTCCCTACTACAAGAAGAAAAAGCTGCTCGATACGACACCGCTGCAATTCGCGCTGCTGGCTCACCGAGCTCCGAAGACCTCGCTTCGCTTTCCCGGCAAAGTGCTTGCCGACGGCGAAGGGGGCCGGCTCTTCATCACCGACAGCAACCACAACCGAATCGTCGTCACCGACCTGCAAGGGAAGGTGCAGACCGTCATCGGCAGTGGCAAGCAAGGATCCGCCGATGGAGATTTCGAAAGAGCCTCCTTCCATCATCCTCAAGGATGTGCTCTGCGAGGAGACGTGCTCTACGTCGCGGATACCGAAAACCATATGATTCGTAAAGTCGATCTGAAGAAACAGCAGGTCGAAACGATCGCCGGCACGGGCAAGCAGGCTTCGTTCCCTTGGCCACGACCGAAGGGATTGGCTTCCGGCCGCATTCCCAAGCGATGGGTGGGCGTGCCGCTTCGGACGGAACTCAACAGTCCTTGGGCCCTTTGGGTCCATGACCGCTATCTCTATATCGCGATGGCGGGAACCCACCAGATCTGGCGCATGACGCTGGACGAGAAGGAGATCGAACCGTACGCGGGAAACAGCCGCGAAGACATCGTCGACGGGCGGCTGCTGCCGAGCGAACCGTATGAAGTGGCTCCCTTTGGTAAAGTGGCGTTCAGTTCGTTTGCCCAGCCGAGCGGTTTGACCTCCGATGGCACTTCGCTATTCGTTGCGGACTCGGAAGGGAGTTCCATTCGTGCCGTGCCGCTCGATGGGAAAGGGCTGGTCGAAACGGTAGTCGGAACCGCCGACCTCGCGCATGCGCGGCTCTTCACGTTCGGAGATGTCGACGGGAAGCGCAACGAAGTACGGCTCCAACATCCGCTCGGCGTGACGTGGCACGATGGCAAGATCTACGTGGCGGATACTTACAACAACAAGGTGAAGGTCATCGATGCGGAAACGGGAGAGACACGGACACTCGCCGGGGACGGTCAGGCCGGTCACACCGATGATCCCCCTCGTTTTGATGAACCGGCGGGTATCTCATTCGCAGCCGGCAAACTCTTTGTAGCCGACACGAACAATCACCTCATTCGCGTCGTCGATCCAAAGACGGGCAAAACAACCACGCTCACGATTTCCCCACTTGAGCCACCGTCGCCCGACATGGATGGACTGATCGTCGACCTGGAAACTGCCGATGTGAACAAGAATCTCGGCCGTCGGTCACTCAAGCCGGTTGACGGAGCCATCCAGATTCGCATCGCCGTCGATTTGCCCAGGGGCTGGAAAGTGAATCCACTCGGCAACGTGGATTATTGGATCACCGAGTCCTCTGGCAAGTCCCTCTTCCCCAAAGAGACGCCGCGCCTCGGTCAACTCCCAGCCGACCGCACGGCTTGGACTTTGAAACTCCCGGTGAAGGAGGGAAGCGGCGGAGAGTTCGGCATCGGCGTCAGGTTTCTCTACTGCCAGACCGATGGTGAAGGGGTCTGCCGGGTCGGGTCGGTCGCGTGGCGGCTGGATTTGAGACTAGACGCTTCGGCCAAGGGGAACGAGCTGACGCTCGAGCACAAGGTAGCCGTTCCAAAAGTCTTTCAGATGGATGCATTGGATCGATGAACGCTTCCCGACAGGAAGAAGATTCGCTGACGTAAAGCGGCTCTTGCCGGCTATGGAGAAAGTGCCGTGGGCTTTCGAGGAGTACTCAAGGTTCTTTCTTTCATCGGGTGGACCGTTTTGCTATTGGGGCTGATTCTGCTGGGCACTCGGTACTGGGAATTGCAATCGTGGTCTCGGACCGAAGGCGTCGTGGTAAAGTACCGCAAGGGAGTGCATGGCAAGCCCCCATATGTTGCCTATAAGGTCGACGGACGCGAATTCGTCATCGGCAGCAAGGTGCGGCGCAGACGCCTGGCGAAAACGGATCTGAAACGCGGCGACAAAGTCGGCGTCTATTACCCGCCAGACGATCCGAGTGCCGGCCGGCTCGATCTGTTCCTCGATCTCTGGTTCGTCCCGACGATTCTGACCGCCAACGGCGCGTTTCTGGTGGTCGTTTCCCAGATCATCTCTCGAGGGAGGAGTATGATCTTCAACTTACGAACGTCAGGCTTTCCAGACTGACGGCGTCTGAAGTAGGTCAGGCTTTCTAGCCTGACAGCGTCTTACGTACGTCAAGTTTTCCACCCTGACGGAAATCTCTTCTGGCCCAACCGGCTGACGACCCTCCTCCACCTCAAACGAGATTCATTGCGAACTACGGTGTCTCTTTAGAGGTGGGTAATACTTCTCGTCCTCGGGGACCGGTTTTCGAGAATAAGCGATCTCACATTCCGGCAACAGTTTTCGAAGCCTTTTCAGTCCGCAGGGAGAAATCGTCGTTTGCGTGATATCAAGGGTCCGCAGCTGCTTGAGCTTCCCAAGACTGGGTACTTCCTTGTCTCTTGTGTACGTCCCGGTCAAATCAAGCTCCCTCAACAGTGGAAGACCAGCCAACAAAGAGAATCCAGGATCACCATGTGATATCGTAAAGTAGAGACTGAGCTTTTCCAATTTCGATAGGCCTGTGATGAACTCGAGCGGCAAATAGGGCAGCTCTTCAAATGTTACGACTAGTTTTGTTAGAGACACGAGTTTGCCGATCTGTTCCCAACCGAGTCTTCCGAGTATGCATCGGTGAAAAGTCAATTCCTTCAGCGTGGTCAGCTCCGACAGCAACGCATACCCGTCTGGGCTAACCAAACTCTCGTAGAACTTCAGCGACTCCAATGCCGGACACTTCGAGACATGTTTCATTGCCTCATCTGCGTCAAGCAACAAGCTACCAATGAGCAGCTCCTTCAGTTTCGGAAGCTGAGACACGCCCGCGAACGAGGAGCCTCGAATCACCTCGGCATTAACGGCCAGCGTCTCCAATCCTGAGATCAGGAACGCTTTCGGTAGCGCATCGGCTACCCACGAATAACCGGGAAAGGATATGTACTGTACATGTCCGATTTCGACAACCCGGTCGATTTGGTGTTCGTGCTCTATGTGAACTGAGATCCGGTCGCTGAACATATCGCGGGATGCACATACACCGACATCCTTGTATGCTTTCAGAATTCGCGAGATTTCATCTCGAGGCATCGCACTGTCCTTGCCATTACCAAAGAAATGTCCGGTCCTGTCGTTTAATCAGAGCGCAGCTTGACGAATGGAACGTAAGACCGTTTCGATCTATTATCGTACAATCTGTCGCAGGTGTGATCCCCGTAGATATTGCGATCGGCCGCATGGGCCGCCACAGTGAACCAGGGAGGCTTCCGTCAGGATCCGTTCCTCTTAGAATGAAGCACCGTGATGGATGAGTGTCGATCGATGAAGAGGAAAAGCAATCCAATGTCACTGCCACGTGCTCTCCACCTTCTGGGACTCTTGACGGCAATGGTCGCCGTTGCCTGGCCTTCCATACCAACGGCTCATGCGCAAAGCGAGGGACTTGGCAAGCGGGCAAAACCGCAGTTCGTTTTGTCAGCGTCGCATGGCCGGCGAGTCGACGATGATGCAGCATCAGACGGCAGGTCGGAGCAATCAAGGGCTGGTGTCTTTTCGAGCGGGCATGAAATCTACGAGTGGACCGTTCCCAAGGGAGTGCCTCGCGCCGCCTATCGGATCGCGCTGGATGTCCGTACGGGCGGCGCGGAAGCCGACCCCACGAATTTCATATCGACTTATTCGCTTCAGGTTCTCGGAACGCCCGGTCGCCGACACACGGCGAAGACAGAAGTGATTCGGTTCCAACTGCCGTCTGGAGAGCGGCCAAGGCGGACATCGGACCGGTGGCCCGTCTATCGAGGTCGAATCGTCTCGACGGTGCCCGTCGTCTGTGGAGCGGGCGACCGGATTCGCATTGCCGCTTCCGCCCAGTGGGCACAAGTCCATCGCGTCGAAGCGTATCGCGCTACCGGTCGATTTCTTCTTGCGCTCCAGTGGCGTCTCGACCAGGAATTCCATCTCTTCCGCCGAAATCAAGAGTGCCGCTTGAACATCGATGTGCGGTCCTGGCGTCCAGAACCGGTTTCGCCCGTCGTCGAGGTTTCGGTGATCCCGCCCGTCGGTACTCGCCAGGTTCTTCTCCGTCGGAAGATAACGCTTGACCGGGATGATGGGCAAACAGTTCCCGTCGTAGTCACTCCTCGTTGGAACGGCCCGTATTTCCTCGAGGCGACAATGTCGCTCGGTGGGGAAACGTGGAAAGCGGAGAGCTTTATCGGAGTTGTCTCCGTGCCAGCCGCGTCGAAACTGCCTCGAGATTCCCTCTTCGGCGTCCATCCAGGCCGGCTGACTCGCATGTACCAGACCGGCTTCCGATGGATTCGACTATGGGATAGCGGAGATGTGTGGGCTGTCCACGAGCGGAGTGGCAAAGGGGAGTGGGATTTTCGCAGGACGCGAGAAAAGGTCGACACGTTTCGGGGTCAGGGGTTTGATATTCTTGCCGTGCTCGCCTATTCGCCTGCCTGGGCGAGCCGGCATCCGGAGATCGCCTACAGTGCTGGTCCGGGAGCCCCGTTTCCCCCGAAGCGGATCGAAGATTGGGCCGACTATTGCCGCGAGTACATGGAGCGTTTTCGCGGCCAGATCCAGTATTACGAGGTTTGGAACGAGCCGAACACCGGAAACCAGAACAATCTCCAGAAGGGATTCTTTCGAGGCAGTGTTGAAGAGTACGTGGCATTGTTGAAGACCGCCCATGAGACGTCTCGGCGCGTCGACCCAAACATTCGCATTGTCGGTGGTGCCGGAACGGGCGACTTTGTGACGTGGACCGAACGAGTGCTCGCCGCAGGCGGCGGCCCATACTTGGATGTTCTGTCATTCCACGGTTATACGCAGCCCAATCCTCCTGAGGAGTCGGATCTGGAGCGGCGGCTCGTGGCACTCCGTAAGGTCATGGCCAAGTACGGAATCGAAGATGTTCCCGTTTGGAATACCGAGGCGGGTTATTGGATGGCCGCGCGACGAGGTGTGCATCCTCTGACGAACCAGGAACTGCGGGCGATGGCTCCACCCGAAACCTCTCCCAATTGGAAAGCGACGTGGCCCTACCGTCCCGTATCGGAAGATGCGGCGGCTTCCTGGACCGTGCGGCACTATGTCCTCAATGCGGCTCACGGCGTCCGGCGACTCTTTTGGTACTCTAGCTTTCGCAGTCGTTTCCCGCTGCTGTGCCATGACGGATCGCTTCGGCTGCCATGTCTCAGCCTGGCCGCAGCCGCTGACCAATTGAAAGATTATCACTGGGTCGAGCGCGTCGAACTGGTCCTTTCACGGCTTCACCTGCATATCTTCGAAGATTCCAGTGGGGCAGCCCGCGCCGTGTTGTGGTGCGCCGGGGAACGCCCACAAACGATCGTCTTTCCCGCGAGTTCCCGCGAGTCTCTACGTGTGTTCGACCGATGGGGCAATCCGACTGATTCGGTTGTGAAGCGTTCGTCAGAGGGAATACGCATTGAGGTCGGGGAGAATCCGATATGGCTGCATGCTCCGCGATCGTGGTTGCAGCAGGCCCGCTTGGCGGCTGCGGATGTCGTCGTCCCCGTCACCGATTGCTATGTTGTCAATGAAGTAAACCCGAAGCGTCCTGTAAAAGAGCACACGTCGCGGCCGCACCATGGAAACCGACGCGTGTTCGGGCTCCCCGATCGAGGCGACGCCCTCGGCTGGCGGCTCCGTGGTATTGAACCGGGGCTCTACGATATCGAAATCGAACTGCGCACGGGTTTACGCGAATCACCCTGGTCCTGTCTCCCGTGGTACGAAGTCGCCGTGGTGACTCGCGCCGGCAAGACTCCTTTGCGACTCGAGCCGAGCCAGTCCCGACAACGCCAACCGGATGTCGTTCCCGGCGAACGCGGAGGAGGACGCGTCTACGGATGGGCTCGCGCCGACCGTCCAGTTCGTCTGAAGTCCGGTGATGAGATCCATGTCATTCTCCGCAAAGGCTTTGGTCTGGTTGGCGATTTGCACTTGCGGAAACGACAGTGAACGGAACGGTTCCGGTTCTTGGAGAATCCCACCCGATGGAAACTTTCACGGTACGACTTGCCAAAGAAGAGTTCATCTTCGCGGCCGCTCATTTCATCACATACGACGGCGACACGTGCGAGCCGATCCATGGGCATAACTATGGCGTGGAAGCGGAACTCGACGGTCCGCTCGACGAAAACCGTTACGTCGTCGATTTCATTGCCGCGAGGAAGGCCCTGCGCCGGCTCCTGGATCAACTCGACCACCACGTCCTGTTGCCTCTCCATCACAAGCTGATCCGTCTGGACATTACCGACGACGAAGTGACGGCTCGCTTCGGCGACCGGCGTTGGGTTTTTCCTCGAGCCGAGTGTGCGCTGCTACCGGTGGTCAACACGACGGCGGAGGAGATCGCCGCATGGCTGGGCCGGGAGTGGCACACGTGGCTGCAGGAGCAAGGCGTAGCGGCGACGCGTGTCCGGGTCGGCATCGATGAGTGCCACGGGCAGTGGGGCGTCTGGGAGTGGCGAGCCCCCGTTTCCGACGGCCCCTCCCAGTGATACGATTCGCACCATGGCCAAGACACCCATGATGCGACAATACGAGGAGGCGAAGGCGAAGTGCGGAGACGCACTGCTGCTCTTTCGCATGGGCGACTTTTATGAACTCTTTTACCGCGATGCCGAAATCGCCGCTCGCGTCCTGGGTCTGACACTCACGTCACGTGACAAAGGCGAGAATCCCGTCCCCATGGCCGGCTTTCCGCACCATCAGTTGGAAAGCTACCTGGCCAAGTTGATCGCGGCGGGCTTCAAAGCGGCCGTCTGCGAGCAAGTGGAAGACCCGAAGCAGGCGAAGGGATTGGTCCGCCGGGAAATCACGCGCGTCGTGACCCCGGGAACCCTGACGGACGACGCGCTGCTCGATCCCGCCACGCCCAACTACCTCGCCAGCGTCGTGCTCGAAAAAGACGACACTTCCGGCAGCGCTGGACTGGCGTGGGCCGATCTTTCGACCGGGCGCTTCTTCACGGCCGTCGTTCCTGTCATCAAACTCGAGGACGAACTGACTCGGATCCTGCCCACCGAACTCCTCCTACCCGAAGAACAGCGATGGAACCGTGTGTTGCCGTTCGAGCCGACCATCACGCGGCGTCCTCCGTGGGCTTTCGGTTCGGACGCGGCTCGCCAGCGGCTGCTCACTCACTTCGCCACCGCGACACTCGAAGGGTTCGGCCTGGACGAGGAGCGAGATCATTTGGCCATCCGGGCGGCGGGAGCCATCCTCGAATACCTTTCCGAAACCCAAAAGTCGACACTGGCTCATTTCGACCGTATTACACCGTATCGCAGCGAGACGACACTTGAGATCGACTCGGCCACGCGCCGTAGTCTCGAACTGACCGTCACGCTGCGACATGGCCGCCGCGACGGCTCGCTCCTGGCGACGCTCGATCGGACCGTCACCGCCATGGGAGCTCGCCTCCTGGCCGATTGGCTTTCGAATCCTTTGACGCAAGTCGAGGCCATTTGCGATCGACACGACGCCGTGGAAGAACTCCTGAATCATGCAGGGGCCAGGCGGGCGCTGCGGGAAGAGCTTCGTTCGATCTACGATCTGCCACGCTTGCTGGCTCGAGTCTCCACAGGTCGCGCTTCCCCCCGTGATCTCCATTTCATCGGGAAGACCCTCTTGCGGGTTCCCGAAATCAAACGGCATCTGATGCCTTTGCAGGCATCCCTCTTGCGCCAGCTCGATGCGTCCCTCGAGTGTTTCGAAGAACTGCGCCATGAACTGCTGACGGCGTTGGTCGATCCGTGCCCCCTCTCAGCGCGAGATGGAGGCATCATTCGCGAACACTTCAACGAAGAACTCGACGAACTGCGCAGCCTCGCCGCCGGAGGCAAGGAGTGGATCGCCCGTTACCAAGCGGAGGAGATCGAGCGGACGGGCATCCCCAACTTGAAGATCGGATTCAACAAAGTCTTCGGCTACTACCTGGAGGTCACGCACGCCCATCGAGAACGCGTGCCACAGCGCTACCATCGCAAACAGACGCTCAAGAACGCCGAGCGCTACATCACCGATGAGTTGAAACAGTACGAAGAGCAGGTATTGGGAGCGGACGAACGGGCGAAGAAGTTGGAGTACACGATCTTTTGTTCGCTGCGCGATAAGGTGGCTCAAGTCGTGCCACGCCTCCAACGACTCGCCGATGCTCTCGCGCAACTCGACCTGTTGGCATCGTTGGCCGAGTTGGCTCAGGAGCGGCGTTACTGCCGTCCCGAGATGGTGCGCGAGCCCGTGCTGGAAATCCGCGACGGGCGCCATCCGGTCCTCGACATCACCGAGCCGGAAGGGACGTTCGTCCCCAATGACACGCTTGCCGGCGGAGACGCCGGCCACGTGCTGCTCATCACCGGTCCCAACATGGCGGGCAAAAGCACCTACATCCGCCAGGTGGCTCTTATCACGATCATGGCGCAGCTCGGGAGTTTCGTTCCCGCTTCGCGAGCTCGGATCGGTGTGGCCGATCGCGTCTTCGCTCGCGTCGGCGCCAGTGACGAACTGTCGCGAGGCCAAAGTACGTTCATGGTCGAGATGACCGAAACGGCCCGGATCCTCAACACGGCCACGAAACGAAGCCTGGTGATCCTGGATGAAATCGGTCGAGGCACGAGCACTTACGACGGGATCTCACTCGCATGGGCAATCACCGAGTACCTGCACGACGACATCGGATGCCGCACCCTTTTCGCCACGCATTATCACGAACTGACCGATTTGGAAAAGACGCACGCGGGCGTCAAGAACTACAATGTGGCCGTTCGCGAGTGGGAAAATCGGGTTGTCTTCCTGCACAAGATCGTTCCCGGAAAGGCCGACAAGAGCTATGGCATCCATGTGGCCCAGCTCGCCGGTGTACCGCCCGTCGTCTATGAACGCGCTGCTGAGATTCTGACGCGACTCGAGGCAGGACATGTCGACGAGAAAGGCCAGCCGAAGTTGGCGACACCTCGGCGTCGGCGGCGGCGTGTCGCCGCGGCAGCCGGCCAGAAACTCCTGTTCGACATGGGTGACACGGAGTCGTCATCTTGAGCTGCCGAGGAGGCGGTTTCGCAGGACGACGAAGAGCCCTGCGGTGATCAGGTCGGCCGTCGTACCCGGATTGCGGCGGTGGCCATCGGCACGCAGCCAGCGGTCGAGTTCTCTCAGCGACGAAGGGGGAGGACCGCCGGCATCCCATGCAGCGCAGACTCGACGTGCCCGGCGCCGCAACTCGTCGGAAACTTTGTCGCCGCACTTGCGCTGTACCAGCGAATCGCCGAACTCGGCCAAAAGTTCAACATGCGTGCGGACGATCCGGCCAAGAATGCCTCGAGCTTCCCCTTGGAGTCTCGGGACGATCGACGAAAAGACGTCCGCAAATTCGTTGACGTACTGACGAGCTACCAGGTCGCGCGGGCTGGCCTCGCGCATGGCATCCAAAAGCGATTCGGGAGCTTCGCCCGCCACGTCGTAACGCGCCGCACGGCCCAATCCGCCAGGTCGGATGCGGCGAATCGCTTCGAAGACGCAGGTGGAATCGTCGGGGGTCAGACGCGCAAGGACACGGGCGATACTGCTAGGCGAAACGGGCGACGAGGCGGCGGCGAGCGGGGCCAACAGCAGGATCGATCCCAAGTGCGTGTTCGTGCCGGCGATTTGTTGCATGGCAGAAGCGGCCTCGAGGACGGCTCGTCCCACTCCGATCGACGCGGCGAGGGCCAGTGGCTCGGCGATAGCGATGGCCGAGCGCACGAAGTCGCCGGCCGTCAGGTCATCAAAGGGCCGGCCGGGCGAGACATTCCCGGGCTTCACCGCCCAGACTTCCAACGTGCAGGCGGCCGTGATGCAGGCGGCCGCGTCGTCGGCAAGCTCACTCCACCACGTGTCGAATGTCATTGCGGCGAGGAAGACTCGTTCTCGTTGCACGGAGAATCGGCGATCGCGTCGAGTTCCCGCAACTCCTTCTCGAAACCTCCGGAGAGAATCGGGAAACGGCACCACGTCTTGGGATCGAGGTTATGGTCGTCGACGTGGAAGGAGGGCGCCAACCGTTCTCGTTTCCACTGCGATCGAGCCCACAACTGGAAGAAGCGGCGGATCCAACGCCTAAGTTGGTCGTGCGCATATTGGTCGCCCCAAACGGGAAGAATCTCCCAGTAGACTTCTTTGGGCGATCGACGGTCGCGAATGGCCGCTCGCTCGATGTCGGCCAGCACATCGTACGGCATCAAGTCTCCTTCGTCGGTCTGTTCCGCCTCAGGAGGCCGCAGCTCGGCTGTGGGCGCCTGTTGGGTGACGACTTCCAGAAACGTGCGAGGCGGCCCACCGCTGTAACCGTGCAACTCGAGCCACCGCAGCCACCGCCGCAAGAAACTCTTGTCGATGCCGCCGATCGGGCAGAGTCCGCCGGCCGTGTCGCCGTCCATCGTGGCATAGCCGACGGCCGCCTCCGACCGGTTGCTCGTGCACAGCAAGATGGCTCGGTGCAAATTGGCGAACAGCCACGCCATGGGGGCTCGAGCCCGCGCCTGGATGTTCTGAAGCGCCGCATCATCCTGGTCCCAAGTCAGGCTTCGACCGATGGCGGACTGAGCAGCATCGATGTACCCCTGCACCAGAGACTCGACGTCGAGCTCGAAAAACTCGGCTCCCAATTCTTCGGCGACGGTCTTGGCGGCATGACGCGTTGTGCTGCTGCTGTTGGCAGTGGCCTGGTAGAGACAGGTCAAGAGGCGCCGTGTCCATGCCGCCGGGTCTGCCGACGAGGGAAGATCGTGCAGATGCGCTAAACGCTGGGCCAAGCCTTCCGGTCCGAGTTCGGCCAGGGCCAATTCGACCGCGATGCGGCACAGCAGCGATGTGGCTGTCGAGTCGGCGCCGCCGCTGAGCGACACGACAAAGCCCTCGGCTCGACTCTTCCGCAGATAGTCGAACAGCCCCAACGCGACCGCTCGAGTAAACTCTTCGAACTCGAGATGTTCGCTTTCTTCCCAGCCGCCGGCCGGCGTGGTGACCGGTTGCCACGGAGCTTCTTCGAACCGAAAGGGCAATCGCACGACCCGTCCGTCCTCCCCGGCATCGGGACGGCCGCCACCCCATTGAGCTCGCAACATCCGAGCCTCTTCGATATCGAAGACCGCCGAGATGACCCGGTAATCCGCAAAGGAAAAACGCCGGCATTCGGCCAGCATCTTGCCGTTGGACGCGATCATGGCGTCGCCGTCGTAGATGGCTCGCCCCGATTCATTTCCCAACAAATTCGTGTAGACATAGCCGACGTGGAAAGCACGAGATCCTTCGAGGACGAATCGTTGGCGCGTCGCATGTTTGCCGAAGGCGAAATGGCTGGCGCTGGGGTTGAGGATCAAATCGACGGCGTGTCGCGTCAGGTCGGTTCCAGGGCGCGATGCGACCCACGCGTCGCGACAGATTTCGAAGCCGATACGAAACCCGGACAGTTCGAAGACGAGGTCCCCGATCGGCACATCGATGCCGGCAAGCGTCGTGCGCGAAACCATGCCGGCCGGCCAGGGCGCGAACCATCGCGATTCGTAGTGGATACCCTCCCCGGCCAGATTCTGTTTGCCGACCAGTCCCGCCACAGCGCCATCGACGATCAGTGCCGCGGCGTTGTAGAGGCTGCCTCCGTGCCACAGAGGCAGCCCGACCGCCACGACCATCTCCTGGCACTCTTCGGCCACCTCGAGCAGGGCAGCCTGCGCACTCTCCCAAAGGGAGGACGATAAGAACGCATCCTGGCAACCGTAGCCGGTGATGCACAGTTCGGGGAGACACAGGAGCTGACAGCCTTGGCGCCGCGCTTCCTCGATGGCAGCCAACATGCGCCGCATGTTGCCCTCCCAATCGAGAGGAATCTGATTGAGCACGGCGGCCGCTACCTTGACCGGTTTCAATGCATCGATCCTCTGGCCAGGGGCGATCGAGACGTGACGGTCGGCACATCGTCGCTTGCCGACCTCGAGCGTCTCAATCGTAATGGATCAAGCTGAAGATATCATAGGGCCCGATGCGTTCGGCGCCGCCGAGCGAATCGAGCGAGATGAGGAACGCGCAGCCGACGATCGTGGCTCCCACTTTCTCGAGCAGCTTGCAGCACGTTTGGACCGTTCCGCCGGTCGCCAGAAGGTCGTCCACCACAAGGACCCGCTCGCCACCGTTGACGCCGTCGATGTGCATCTCGAGCGTGTCGGTGCCGTACTCGAGTTCATAGTGGAAGGCGTGCGTGTCGAAGGGGAGTTTCCCAGGCTTGCGGATCGGCACGAATCCGGCATTGAGCTTCACCGCCAGGGGCGCGGCGAAGATGAAACCTCGCGCTTCGGCTGCGACGATGATGTCGACGTCGCGATCCTCGAAGTGCTCGGCCAACCGTTCGATCGATTCACGAAACGCCGCCGCGTCTCGCAAGAGGGGCGTGATGTCACGAAAGACGATCCCGGGTTTGGGGAAGTCGGGAACGTCACGGATGTAAGACTTCAGGTCGAGTGTCATGCGCGAAGGATCCTCTCGAGCCGGCAAGCTGGGAACCGCCGATGCATGTCCGCATCCGGAAATGGGGCGTCGGGCCGCAGTCCGGTGCCAGCCTCTCCGTTAAGGCCAGGCGTGGAACACGGCAACCAGCATAGCCGACGAGGCCTCCTTCGGGCTACTCCCGAGGTAGCGGAATGGGATCGGGCGGGCCGTTGATCTCTTGGGCCAGCCGGGCGAGCGCTTCGGTTTCGATCTGCCGCACGCGCTCTCGGGTCAGCCCCAGACTCTCGCCGATCTGCTTGAGCGTGTGGGGTTCGTGATTGTCCAACCCGAATCGCATGCGGAGCACCGTCGCCTCGCGAGGATCCATTTCATCCAGGAGCTGTTTGACTCGCCGCAGCGTGTCGTGTTCGAGCAGCTCCTCGTCGGGACTCTTCATCCGCTCATCCATGACCATCTCCCCCAACGACCAACCGGCTTCGGGCTGATCGTTCTGAGGCGAGGCGTTATAGATGCGAATGGCCTTCTTGATGATGGGGAGTTTCTTTTTCGGGACACCCAGCACGCGAGCCACTTCCTCGGGTGTCGGCGTGCGCCCGAGTTCTTCGGTGAGTCTCGCGTTGGCCCGACGCCACTTGGACAGAAGTTCCACCATGTAGGCGGGAATGCGGATCGTCTTGGCCGAGTTGATCAGCGCTCGCTTGATCGACTGCTTGATCCAATAACTGGCGTAGGTGCTGAACCGTGTGCCGACCGATGGGTCGAACCCCTCGACGGCTCGCAGGAGCCCCAGATTCCCTTCTTCAATCAGGTCCTGCAAGCTCAGGCCCTTGCCGGTGTAGCCGCGAGCGATATTGACGACGAGCCGCAAGTTGGCTCGGACCATTCGGTCACGGGCTTCCACGTCGCCCTGTTCGATCCGGTAGGCCAGTTCTTGCTCTTCCTCGGCGGAGAGCAACGGCGTCTCATTGATTTCCCGAAGGTAGGTCTCCAAAGGCGTCTGCACGGAAGAGCCGCTTCGGGCACGCGGCGTCGGTCGTTTTCGGTCGGTTTTGGGCATAATCGAGGGTGCTTTCGTCAAGGCGTTTCAGGATGGAAAGAGCCACGGGGAAACGCGGCGCGGAGATCTTCCCCGGACACAAAGTTGGTATCGTCCCATGCCCTGACGAAACTCCATCGATGCGGCGACACGACCGAGTAGACACGATATAGCCAGCGTTCGGGCGATAACGAAAAATCGGCCGGACGCTGACGGCGCCCAGCCGATTGGAAAGCGTTGGATCGTATGGAACGATCAGCCCGTATCTAGCAGCCTCAGAGACGACTCATGCGTCTGTCGATTCCGACTCGGATTCGGATTCTCCCGATTCCTCGGACTCGGACGAAGAAGCCGAATCGCCCGCCGACGCGTCTTCAGACGATGCGGCGGCTTCTTCGGCTTGCGCCTGAGCGGCTTCCTGTTCGGCCTCTTCTTTCTTCTTCTGCTGCTGCGCTTTCAACTCGCCGAAGCCCGACATCATGCCGCCACCGCCGCCTCCCAATCCTCCTTTGAGTTCCTTCGTGGAGGAACCCTTGGAAGGTCCAGGCCGACTTTGATCGGGAGGCTCGGACGATTCGCCACTCTCTTCCTCGGCCCACTCGACTCGGCGTCGCGACAGCCCGATCTTTCGTTCCTCCGTGTCGACACGCAAGATCTTCACGTCGAGTTCGTCGCCGACCTGCACGATCTCTTCGGGATTCTCGACCTTGTGGTCGGCCAATTCGGAGATATGCAAGAGACCTTCGAGGCCATCTTCGAGGCCGACGAAAACGCCGAAGTTGGTGATCTTGGTGACCTTCCCACGGACGACCTGCCCCGGCTGGTACTTGGCGGGAAT
>WFWZ01000048.1 GCA_015490875.1 Planctomycetaceae bacterium | reverse complement strand
CTGCTGATCAACCACTCTTCCGGGGCACTCTAGGAGCCCCAGATGGCCGCGTGTACGATGTGGCTTTTTATCCGGCCGAAGAGGCCGGTCGGTTCGAGGCGACCTGGCCGGAGACGGCTACTCTGGAGGGCAAATACGTGCTCTCTGTGGCGATTGTTCCCGAAAACCTTTCTCCGGCCTTCGACTCGGTCACCCAACGGCAGGAACGCCGTTTTACCCGTCAGGACTCGCTCTTCACCCAGCCGTGGTCGTTGCTGGCCTTCGTCATTTTGGGGCTCATCTTGTTGGGAGAAGGATGGGTGTTGTGGCAAGCTTCAGGGCCATTAGCGGGAGCTTTCTTGAGTTTTTATAAGGGACCACAACCCGTGGGAAGTGTTTCACTCAGCGGTCTTTTGCGTCGGCGGCGTTACGTGGTGAGGAAGGAAGCACTGGACGAGATTGTCCCGGAAATGGACCTTCAGGAAATCGAGGCAACAGGACACGGGGATCGGTTTTCGCTTGTTATACGGTGGCCTTCCCAAGACGACGAAGGAATAGGAGAAGAATGGCCAATTAGTGACGTGGAACCTGGGGAGGACATTCTTCTCCCTTCACGTGGTTCTGGTAGGCGGTTGATCATGCGGGTGGAAAAGGCAGATGAACGCTGGTGGGCATCGCCGGTGGTGTTGTTGACCCTGGTGGGTCCTCTGGCGTTGTGGCTCGGCGTTATTTACCTGCTGAACAAGTAAGATCAAGGAGGGAGATCCATGACACGGCCAGCGGTTATTATTGGCTTGGGCGGTACTGGGCAGTGGGTACTTACCTATTTGAAGAAAGACTTGTTGGAACTCAACGACGGCAAGATGCCAGAGAACGTGCGCCTCTTGGCCTTCGACACTGTCTCCGAAGCCGAAGCCCAGAAGGCGACTGTGGGACTCTATACCGGTGCGCAGGCTGCCTACGAGAAAGCGCCCAAGCGTATCGGGACCGTTCAACTCGAAAAAGATGTGGAACTTGTTCACATCGGCGGGGATTGTTACGACCTCGTGCCCGGGCTCAAGAAAGGCCGGTACCCACAACTCGACTGGTTCGACGCGGAGTACTGGGAGCGCACCCTCTCGCGAGACAACTGGATTCTGGACCGCGGGGCGGGACGCTTTCGCCAGTTCGGGCTTCTAGCGGTGTACAAAGATCTCATGGGCGGTCACGTCGGCTCCCAGATTCTGAAGCGGCTTCCCCGGGCGATCAACGAAGTGTTGAGCACTGTGGAAGGAGACGCCAGTTTTGAGGTGATTGTGGTCGCTTCTGTGGCCGGCGGCACGGGTTCGGCCATGCTCGTGCCTTTCGGCGTGCTGGCACGCCAGTTTTGTGCAGGGCGACCGGTGCGCACGCGCGCCATTGTGGTGTTGCCTTCGGCGTTTAGTCCCGGACAGCGAAGCGAGGAGCTGGAGTTGCGCGGCGGAGCGGCTCTGCGCGAGTTGGCCCGGGCGATGATGGTTCCTGAAGGAGTCGAGAGCCAGATCACCTTTGTGCCCGGAATACGGGACCTGGAGCGGATTTCGTACTCGCGCCCCTTCGACGGCATCTATTTCATTGACGGGATGAAGGGGGATCAGCCGATTACAACAGATCCCAAGTATGGTGTATTCCCCGCGGTGGCCGGCTGGATCAGGCAGATCTTGGACGACAAGGCGGGCATGTGGTTTACCAACTACGTGGTGACCAACAGAGCGGGTGCTCAATACCTCGACCAGAAACGCATGGCGGAAGGCGTCTTCGGCGTCTTTGGCGTCTATTCCCTGTATACGCCGGAACGCACGCTGCGTCAGACCTATCGCCTGAAACTCGCCAAGCGGCTTCTTGAAGCCATTACATTGCCTGAGCCGGGATCGGATGGCCGTCTGGTTCCCAAGGGCCTTCCCCGGGGCGTGCCCGAGCCGTCCCACAGAGCCTTGGCCATTCTGCAAAAGACAGCTCGATACGAGGGGGAAGAACAGCCGGTCACCCTCTTTTTCAGCGAGGTGGCCAGTATTGTTCAGCAGGGAGGGGCCGCAGCCGGAGATTTAGTCACCCAAAAAGCAGAAGCGGGATGTATGCGCCCCACCCGAGGACAAGACCCCCACAGTTGGTTGGCGACGTTCACGGCGCTTCCTGAAGGGAGCCGATACGACGAACTGCGTCAGGAGATTGACATTGAACTTCAGGCTGACTTTCGTCGCACTTTCGTTTCGAGTGATCAGACGAAACCACCCCGCGATCCGGCCAGCCGCCAGCGATATGTGGAATTTACCGACGGGATTGAGGCCTTCGTTAGGGAACACTATGGCGGCATGGGG
>WFWZ01000047.1 GCA_015490875.1 Planctomycetaceae bacterium | reverse complement strand
TGTTAGGACTGGATGGGATTAAGGCGGTCGGCGGCAGCATGATTTTGGACACGGAAGAGTTCGAGTCGCTCCAGCATATTCATCTGATGCTGGATTCTCCGCGACGCGGCGTTCTGAAGCTGCTCGAATTCGAAACGGGATCGGGAGATCCCGAGCCATGGGTTCCCGCCGACACGTCGACGTATATGTCGGCCTACTTCGACCTGCCCGCCGCCTTCGCGGAGATCGACCGCGTCCTCAGTCGCGTGCGCGGAGAAGGGGCCCTCTTGCGGATGGCGCAGCAGCGCGTCCAAGGATTGGGGCTCGACTTCGAAAAAGACGTTCTCGACCAATGGGGCGGCCGTGTCACATTCCTCAATTGGGTGGAATCTCCCGACAAAGTCAACCACCAGGCGAACCTTTTGGGCATTGCTTTGCGGGATCCGAAGCAGTTCCGCCAGACACTCCAGAAGGTCATGGAGAACCTGGGCGAGGGCGCCAAGCCGGCTCGGTTCCGAAACGTGGGCTACTACCGGATCGAGACGCGGCAAGCTCGTATCAGGAGGGAGAATAATATGAGGGGGCCCGGTTTTATTCGCATCCCCACACCTTGCGTTGGCATCGTTGGGGATTCCCTGGTGATCACCGACAGCGAACCTTGTCTCAAAGCCGCCATCACCGCTATGGCAACCGGCGAATCGCTCGGGAAGGAACTCGACTTCAAGCTGATCCAAAGCCGCATCCGGACCCACTTGGGGACCGACCAACCGAGTCTCATTGTCTTTACACGCCCCGAAGAAACGCTTCGTGGGATCTACGAACTCTTGACGTCGTCGGAGTTTCGAGGCCGGATCGAAGGGCGAGAGCATCCGGTCGCTCGGGCACTCGCGCGAGCCATGAAGGACCATCCACTCCCCCCCTATGCCGACATCGCCAAGTACTTCGCCCCTGGTGGGGGTGTCCTGGTACAGGACAGTTCCGGGCTCCACTACATGGCTTTCGGGCTGAAGCGGCAGGAGCCCTAGCGTCGGCGAGCGTCCCGGCCCCCCTGTAGCATTGGCGGCTTGAGCCGAATAAGATACCGGGGTCTCGAAGGGACGCCGGTGGTCGGGCGCTGCCGGCGCCGAGTATCACTTGCCGGGCAATCTCGCGGACGCTGGATCATGACGCAACAACAAGCCACCAACGAGCCGGGCACCGCCGAAGCGAAACGGGGTCCGCGGATCCTGTTGGTCGATGACGATGCGGAAATCATTGAAGCCATGCGTTACGCGTTGCAGTCGCGCGGCTACGACGTGGTGATTGCGCGCGACGGCAACCAAGGCTTGGTGATGGCCGAACGCGAGGACCCTGACCTCGTGATCCTCGACATGATGATGCCCAAACGCAGCGGCTTTCTGGTGCTCGAACGCCTCCGGCGCACGCGCAAAGTTCCCACCAAGATTATCATGGTGACGGCGAACGAGGGGAACCGCCACAAAGCCTATGCCGAGATGTTGGGCGTGGACGACTACATCCGCAAGCCGTTCGCGATGGACCGATTGCTGGCCTCCGTCGAACGCCTCCTGCCACTTTCCTCGTAGAGGCAGAACCACCCTCGGAAACAACGCGACTGGCCGGTCGCCACATTCCTCTCTTTCTCACTTTGCGTCTTCGCGTCTTTACGCGCAACTCTTCATCCTTGCGCACAACTCTCCCGGCGACCCGGAAAATGGCACCGCTCACGAGCGGTCCAACGTCCTGTCTCCCGGATCTTGCGCACATCGTTTCCACGCCCGCGGGCGACCTACCAGATGGACATGCCGGCTCGTCCCGAAGAATCCGAGGATGGTGGCGCCGACACACGCTCCGGCCATAATGTCTTTCTAAGTCCTTGTGAATTCGCGACTTGCCGCGTTTTTTGGAGCCTCGAACCGAGCATGGACACGCCTTGAGCTCAAAAGTCTCTATTGCCAGGGATGGAATCTCGAAATAGGCTTGGTATGGAGACAGAGGCATTGAGGAGCGCTGAAGTAGGGCGCGACTCATGAAAGTCCACACGGTGGTGGCTCTTTGTCTGGTGCTTGGCAAGCCGGGGCGGCCAGGTGCCAAACGTTCTTTTTCAAGCGTCTGTGCAAGTTCCGCACCGCCAGACGGATGATCGGCGGGAACGCGGGAGTCTGAAGCGGTAAGTGGGCTCGACCGCCGCATGCTTCCAGGCCATGTCGTTTCGGCATGCGCCGAAGGGGCGTTTCTCTTTTCATGCGGCGGAGTCGCCGACCTGCGTGCGCTCCTGCGCTGCGGCCTGCGCAGTTCCCAAAGATGGGGATGAACACGATGAAAGGTCAACAGATCATCAATCTGGTCGCTGAGCAACAGGATATCGATCAGTTTCGCAAGAAGAACTGGGAAGGCACCTTCCAGGAGTATCTCGATCTGGTCGCGCAAAATCCCAAGGTGACGCGAAACGCCTTTCAGCGCGTCTATGACATGATCTTGTCGCACGGCTTCGAGACCTACGAAGTCTCGCGCGGCGAAAAACGCATCCACTACCACTTCTTCGACGATCCGTTTGACGACGGCCACGATGCCGTCTTCGGACTCGATGAACACCTCGAAGCACTCGTCAATGCCTTCAAGAGCGCCGCGCGCGGCTACGGCATCGAGAAGCGGGTCCTTCTACTGCACGGCCCGGTCGGCAGCAGCAAGAGCACCATCGCGCGGCTCCTCAAGAAAGGACTCGAGAAGTACAGCGCCACCGACGAAGGAGCCCTCTACACACTCGGATGGGTCGACCCGGAGACGGGGGACGTGCAGTGGTGCCCGATGAACGAAGAGCCTCTCCATCTCATCCCCCATCGCTTCCGCCGCCAGGTTGAAGCCGAACTGAATGCCGGCCGCTCCGACGACGATTTCAAGGTCTCGATCCAGGGCGATCTCGATCCCTTCTGCCGGTTTCTCTACCACGAACGACTCAAGAAGTATGGCGGCGACTGGACACGCGCGGTCCAGGATGTGCGAGTCAAGCGCATCGTCCTGTCGGAACAAGACCGTGTCGGCATCGGCACGTTCCAGCCCAAGGACGAAAAGAACCAGGACTCGACGGAACTCACCGGCGATATCAACTACCGAAAGATCGCCGAATTCGGAAGCGACAGCGATCCGCGAGCCTTCAATTTCGACGGCGAATTCAATATCGCCAACCGAGGCCTCATCGAGTTCATCGAAGTCCTCAAGCTCGATGTCGCCTTCCTGTACGACCTGCTCGGCGCCAGCCAGGAGCACAAGGTCAAACCGAAGAAGTTCGCCCAGACCGACATCGACGAGGTCATCATCGGGCATACGAATGAGCCCGAATACCGCCGGCTGCAGAACAACGAGTTCATGGAAGCATTGCGAGACCGAACCGTGAAGATCGATATCCCTTACGT